>JAQYWI010000320.1 GCA_030145015.1 Desulfobacterales bacterium | reverse complement strand
GCCAAAAGAGCCAGTGTCATCCAGTCAGCCCACGCATCCGGTAAAGCCATCCAGTCCCATTCAAATCTGGATTCAGACCACAAAACGATATGCCCGCTTAACCAGAGCGGAACAACAATGAGACAACCATGGAATATATAGCGAAGGGCGGTATAGAAAGGTTTCTTCGTAAATGCCTTGTGCAATGGCAAAAAAAGGCGGCCCAGCGTACTTAAGGTGCTAATCTGTCCTTTTTCTTCGTTCCTGCTGTTGCGATTTATGATTGAGCTTAAAAAGAATAAGAGCCTTATTAGAAGGCCTGCAAAAAATACAAGAGAGACGATCCATAATAAAGGGCCTTCCACAATTGAATAAAAATCCATCTGGCATTATCCCCTTCTATTCGATGGGCATCTATAGAAAGCGCATAATCAGCAGGATAAAAAGTTCATTATCATGAACTGCATTCCGGGGGGAGCATACCATATTTCCGGGTATTGTCAAGGGGCAGCCTTTTCATCTCAATGCACTGTATTCTTATTAAATGAGAGGTCGGGGAGTTTTTTATTCAAAGCTTGTCATTCCCGCGCATGCGGGAATCCAGAAATGTTCTGCTGAAAAAACTGGATGCCCGCCTGCGCGGGCATGACGGGAAAAACTCCCCGGCGGCTCAATTAAATAGCCTGTGTGTTTGTCCTTAAAAATGTGGGTTGACAAACAAGGCCACCGGGTTATACCCTATAAAAAAGTTTATTATGGCGAACAATCATGAAAAGGTATGGTGCACCCTCAGTTAAGAAGGCTTTTGCGATCCTGAGTGCCATTTCTTCATCCAAAGAAGGCTTAGGCGTGAGTGAATTGGCAAGGGGCCTCAATATGGCCAAGAGCACGGTCCATGGTATGACCGCGGCCCTGGAAGAGGTCGGGGCTGTTATGCGAGACCCGCGGACGAAAAGATACAAACTGGGCTTCACGCTTTTAGAGATCGGTAGATCGGCCTATTCCCAGATCGATCTTGAAACCTCAGCAAGGCCGATCATGGAAGACCTGATGGAAAAGACCCAAACATCGGTTTTTCTGGGTATCCTGAATTGGGACCATGTCACCGTGTTGGATATCGTTGAATCAAGACAGGATCTCAAAATTACGGCCCCCGTCGGCACAACAATGCCTCTGTTTGCCGGGGCGGTAGGCAAGGTCTTTTTGGCATCCATGGATGAGGAACAAGCCGCAAAGATCGTCAATTCAAAGGGGCTGCCTCAGTTTACGGAGAACTCCATTGTAGATTCGATGTTGTATTATGAGGAGTTGAAGAATGTAAGGCAGGAAGGTTACGCCGTTGATGACGAGGAATATATCCTGGGTGTCAGGGCTGTGGCATCGCCGATAAAGGGATTGGGGCAATTAAAGTCCGCCATTTGGGCCGTGGGGTTCAAGGCAAGTTTGGATAAAAAAAAGATGCAAAGCCTGACCAAGGAAACCCAAAAAGCGGCGGGGGCCATCAGCAAACGAATTCAAGAACAGCTCCTCAACAAGCGCAAAGCGCCATAGTCACTGGCTTCTGGTCCGTGAGTTTAGTCAATTCGTTAATTAGTCGAATGGTCAAATAGTTTAATCAACTACTTGACCATTTAACTAAATCTTGGATCCTCTAACGAATTGACCATTCAACCAATCAACTATTTAACTGTACCCTAGCTGCTGTTGTTATGGAAAACAAGGGATTTCACGGTAACCGGAAATACCTGACCGGCCACCAGGGGTTCGCCGATGTCGATCCAATCGCCCTCTTTCAGATTCAGCTCATCGAGTGACAGTAAATTCGTTTTCAAATCAGTTTCACGCCGAATGACACTTCCGACACTGCATGCAATATCCGTATCGAAGATCAAAATAATCGGTATTTTATTCTGAATTGAATTGGTAAGGGCGCCTTCAATAGATCTGGCAAACAATTCCAGCTGGGGATAAGAAGCCATAACCGGGTCCTTGAAGTATAACGCGATAATATCTTCACCTTCGTCGAGGTCAAATCTTTGAAAGGACAAATTTATTTGGGATATAATATGTTCAATACTTAATTTTGATCTGTCGACATCCACCCGAATGACAGGCACATTTCTTATCGGAAAGTCAATCTTATCATCCATAAAACCCGAAGAACCGGAAATTGATAAGGAATAGGCGCCGGCGCCAATGACGGTTGCTCTGATTTTATTGACCGGCTCTATGACTGCAGCGCTCAATTTGGGTGTCAACGCATTAATTTGATCGGCCAGAATTTGCCCGATATCGTCATAATTGTCCACCCCCCCATACATCAACTCTGCGATACCCCCCGAAAATGAATATTCATCGATATGGCTTGGAAAAGTCAGATTGTCGGTCAGCATAAGCTGCCGGGCTAAAGCCGATTTTGCCGGCCCCCTGATGACTTCAAATAATGTTTCAGCCAACGTTCTTGCGATACTTTCGATATCTTTTTTGGAGATTCGGTCCCCGATTTTATAATTCAGCCCCAGATGTTGCATCACCTTTAAGGCGGGTTCGTCAAGCCGCCAAATTTTTCCTTTAGAACTGACACCCAGCACCCGGCCCCCTACAGATATGCAACTTGTAGACAGGATCTCGCCATTTTTTGTTAAAGCGATGTTTGATGTTCCACCGCCAACATCACAGGATAATATCGTTTTATTATTATCCCTTGATCGCGCGGCGGCTCCCGAACCCATGGCTGCGATTAAGCTCTCGAAATTGGGGCCTGCGGTGGCCGCCACAAATTTCCCGGCATCATTGGATAGCGCTTCTGCTATTTGCTTTGCGTTTTGTTTTCGAGCGGATTCACCGGTGATAATAACCGCACCGGTTTGTATATCCTCAGGATCAATCCCGGCCCTTTGATATTCTTCTTTAAAAAATTCAGTTAACCGGCCGATATCAATTGTATTATCATCCAATATAGGCGTATTGATAATTCTACCCTCGTAAATGACGTTTCTCTCCTCAATGTTAAAACGACGCGTAGCCGAGTGCTCATCCTTTATCAAGACCAGTTTGGAAAAAGCGAGATGGCTGGTCGAACTGCCGACATCCACACCAACGGAGAGTATTTCAATTCTTTTTATTTCCATATTCATTCTTCAATGGTTCAAGGTTCAGGGTTCAGGGTTTAAAGGTTAAAGATAAACTGCATCAGGCGTCGGCCGTCGGGCGTCGGGCGTCGGGCGTCGGGCGTCAGACGGAATTTTTGATAAGTCCACATCCCCCACCCCGTTACTTATTTTTTGACCCCCTTTGCCAGATTAAGCCGGAAAACGACAACTCAGAGCCCCTGGAGGACAACTCAGGCCGGAAAGCGACAAGTCTAAAATAAAGTAATGTAGGGTCGGCCGCTGTGCCGACCTCAAGCGGCGGCCACGGAGGGCCGCCCTACTCTCTTCTTGCTCCTGGCAGAGCCAAGAGACAAGCAGCAAAGAACAAATGGGCAGTGACAAGCCGCCAGCGACCAGTAGCCGGAGGCCTGAAACCAGAAACCTTGATTAGGGGCAACGCATTAGCTGTTTTTAGTTTGCTTCGTGTTTGAACCATCCCCTAGGCCGGTTCGCACCCTTTTCCGCAGGCCGGCTGCTCCGCCCGGCTGCCAATTTTTTGGAGCGCGAATTTCTTCATAATGGTGCAGTTTGTCCATTTTCTTGAGCCTGGCAACAATCTGGGTCCAAGCGCAGGGAATACCCTCGCCAACTTCACAGTAGCCCCCCTGGGAGCCGCCGCAAGGGCCATTAAAAAGGCTTTTGGCGCAGCGCGCTATCGGACAGATACCACCGGTATGGATGAGGATACAGTCTCCGCAGCCTTTGCATTTTTCGGTCCAGGATCCGGGCTTATCCGACGCTCCCAGAAATGTCGTATTCAAGGCGGGAATCACCGGCAAGGGTTCAAATGCATCCGCCAGGATTTGAACACCGGCACCGCAGGCAAGCGATAGCACGGCATCCGTTCCGGCGGGTATATCCTGATATTCGCGTACCAGGTCCCGTTCACACTGCCTGAGAATACAGCCTACTTCAAATTTCGGCACCCTGCCCTGATAATGCCGTATCTGCGAAAGTTCGCGGCTAAGCTGCTCAGCCTCCCTTTCGCCACCCGAAAGACAAACGGTAACGCAGCTGCCGCAGCCAAGAACAAGCACCTGCTTGTACGCTTTAATTGCAGAAACGATTTCTTCCAACGGCTTTAAATCTCCGACAATCATTTTCCCCCCGAGCCCGGCTTTGTCTTGCCCGTCACCGAATTTGGCCACATCGAGGCGGCATAAGTTTGCCGATGCCTCGGACAAAGGGTTTCCTGGGTTGAATCCAGCGTACTTTCCACCTTTTGACGGTACGCCGGCGAATAAAGCGGTTCACCGCATACCCGACAATGAATAAGATCAAGCGTGATCACTTTGTCCCACTG
>JAQYWI010000133.1 GCA_030145015.1 Desulfobacterales bacterium | reverse complement strand
CACACCGCTGCACCCGCGAGCAGCGCTTCTGTTTGCAGCGCACGAAAAGGGGTGGGCGCTACAGGTCCCATTGCAATCGCAGCCTCTTGAATAATCTTCTTTTGCGGATCGACCTTTACCACCGCAGCCATGACCAATATGGCAATGGTGAGAGACTGACGCTTGCTTAACCTCAAATGGCAGCTGCCCTGGTTGCCTTGCATGGCAGGGAACTTGATCTGGATCAAAATCTCCCTGCGACAGTCAATGGCCGTGCGCCCCTTATCAAGAAAGAATTCAGTCAAAGGCACAACCCGTTGTCCTTCCCTGGATGCAATTAATACCGATGCATTTAAGGCCAGCAAGGGGATGCTCGTGTCTGCGGCAGGATGGCCGCTTACCAGATTTCCGGCAACGGTGGCAATGTTTCTGATTTGAGGTGAGCCCAAACTCCCGGCACCCTTTGCAAGGATAGCGGCCTTTTCCCGGACCAAAGGAGATAAAGCCGTCTGGGCGTGGGTTACACAGGCTCCCAGGGTAATCATTTCCCCATCCTGTCTGATGCCGTCCATATCCGGCAGTCGGGTGATATCCACCAGGGCGTCCACTTCCAGGTCCCTGTGGCGGAGTTGAGAAATCACATCCGTCCCACCTGCAATCACCTGGGCTTTGCCTTGATGTTTTTCCAGAAAATCCAGCGCTTCATCCAGGGTCCGGGGCATGAGATAGTTGTCTATCCGAATGTCTCTGGCCCAATGAAAATTTTTAAACTCGTAGGACATAGTCATTCCTTAATAAATTATTTTTGGGGTTTTGAAACCACTTCTAGTGTTGTGTCCCGCAAATAAGTTACAAAATGATTGTCACTCCCGCGCAGGCGGGAGTCCAGTTCGAAGACGTCTGGATTCCCGCCTGCGCGGGAATGACGGGTGGGTAGTACGCCTCAGTACAAAATAATATTTTAGAATCTACTTCTAGGACACAACCCTATCGATTTTAGAGCGGTGGGTCCAGTTAATGTTTTTATTTAATCCGTCTTTTTCTTCTTCTTCTTTTTATTCGGAATTCCTGCCAAGGCTTTGGCTAGTTTAATCTTCTCATCGAGTTTTCCTTCCCGCAAAATCATAATCCGTTGGGCCTGGGGAGAACCGGCGCCGTGCATCGATTCTACCATTGCAGTGCCGCCCGTCATTGCCTCAATGAGCCTGCCGATCTTGACCCGGTCTTTAACCGGAATATCGGAGACACCCGCAAAATACTTCTTAACGATATGGCCAATATCTTCGCTTTTTAAATCATATTCACTGGGCATTGTCGCAATAAAGCCGCCGGCGATATCGGTGGCCAGGCGCGCAACTTCAAAATGGAATCGGGTAACATTCTGCTTACACACGTTCGCCAGCATCGTATCCACCATATAGGCGCCGGACGGTGTCGGGCAGCCCTCAGCCGAACAGGCAATTGACGAGCTATAAAGCGTTTCGCAAAGGTGGATCATTTCGGTTATTTTGTCTTTGATATGTGATCCTTTAGATGTTCCCTGGATTTGGGTTAAATAGCTGACCGCTCCGGTGAGTACATCCATTAAACCCGCCTTGCACCCACCATAGTTGGCGCGGTGGTGCGCTGCAAATCGATAGACAAGGGTTCCGGTAAAGTCAATTTCTCCATCCATGAAAACCCGTTCCCGGGGAATAAAAACATCTTCAAAAGCAATTACAGCCTCGCCGCCGACCGCTCCGAACTTGGGTTTGCCGACATCTATGTGCTCGCGTCGATCGCGTCGATTATCACTAGCCTGACGTCCAAATATCAGGGTGACACCCGGCGCATCAATGGGGATGGCGCCAACAATTGCATATTCTTTCGCCTTTTCGTCCAGGGCAGTTGTCGGCATTACCAGGATTTCATGGGAATTGACGGCTCCGGTCATATGGAGTTTAGCACCGCGAATGACAACCCCGCCATCCTTCCGGTCAACTACATGAACATACTGATCCGGATCATTTTGTTCTGATGGCCCTTTGGATCGATCACCTTTTGGATCGGTCATTGCGCCGACGACCATTAAATTCTCATCCTGAATATATGTCAACCATTTCTTAAAACGCTCGAAATAGTCAGTCCCATATTTTTGATCCGTTTCATAGGCCACGGAATACACGGAGTTGATGCCGTCAAAACCCACGCAGCGCTGAAAACAGGTACCTGTTTTTTGGCCAAGGATTCGCAGTAATTTTATTTTTTTTACTAAATCCTCCATGTTCTGATGAACATGCGTAAAACGGCTGATTCTTCGGCCCGTTAAATGGGAAACAGCGGTCGCTAAGTCCTTGTATTTTTTCTGGCTCGCCAACGCATATGTCATCGCTGCGGCCCTGACATGCGGGGCTGTTGCAGGATGTTTTACTACATTTTTGATCTTTTTACCCTGATAGTATATCAGGGGGTTCAGTTTTTGTAGACTATCTATATATTCAGCGCCATTTTTTAATTTCATGGAAATTTTCCTTTTATAGAATTGTGTTATTTAAATACCCATTTACTTCTCCTTTTGTCGCAGCATTCTTCTAAGAATTTTCCCTGTTAATGTTTTAGGGATTTCAGAAAAGATTTCAACTTCACGCGGATATTTGTATGCCGCCATTCTTTCCCTACAAAAAGATATGATATCTTCAGGCCCAATCGAATTTTCCTCCCCCTTTTTTAAAGCCACGTAGGCCTTGACTGTTTCCCCCCTGTATGAATCAGGGACGCCCACAACCGCTGTCTCTCTAACTGCAGGGTGCTGGTAGATGACATCTTCAACGTCGCGCGGCCAGACTTTATATCCGGACGCTATAATCAGATCCTTTTTGCGGTCGACGACGTAAAACCAACCATTCTCATCCATCTTCCCGACATCACCGGTATATAGCCAACCGTTGCGGATGGCTTTTTTAGTTTCGACCGGCTGCTGCCAGTAACCCGGTACAACGATTGGCCCGGAATCAATGATTTCGCCAATTTGGTCCGGTGCAAGCTCATTTGTATCCTCTTTCAAATCCACTATCTTCATAATGCAGCCTGGCACCGGGACCCCGACTGAAAGCGCCCCGCTCTCCGGGTCTACGGGTGCCCTTTTGCCTAAAGGAACAATGTGGGAGGGCGAGTTTGTCTCGGTCATGCCGTATACATTGTAAAGATACTGTCCGGTCATCTTTTCGAATTCATCTGCGACAGCCGCTGAAACAGGAGCGCCGCCACTATATGCTTTCGTAAAGCTGGCAAGGTCTCTCTTCGTAATATCCGGATGGTTCATTAAAGCGATATAAACCGTGATGGATGCCACGGTGGTGGTAATTTCCCACCTTTCTATCAACCGAAGTGTTTCGCCTGGATCGAAGCGGTAATATAGCACAACCGGAATGCCCGCAAGCGCCGCAGTTGCTAAATGGGCCACTTCTCCGGTTACATGGAATAAGGGAGCCACGCCAAGAATGACATCGGTTTCATCAATTCTTTGCATGGCCTGATAAACACGTGCATTAAAGGCGATGTTTGCATGCGTGTTCATAGCGCCTTTTGGAGAACCGGTGGTTCCGGAGGTATACGTGAGGTAGGCGATATCTTCAGCGGATGTTTTCGGACAAGTAATTTGGGCGCCTTGATAACGATTTATCAACTCAAGCATATCAATGCAGCCAGGCACATGTTTCTTTTGTATGTTGTTTAGTAATCTCGGCAGGTTAATTTGATCGGACAAAAAATCCAAAGGGGAAGTTGTAATCACATTTTCGACTGACGATTTTTTCAGAAATGAAATTTCTAATTTACTGGCAATCTCTTCAAGGGTGATCAATATTTTTGCGCTTGAATTTTCACAGAAGTAGGACAATTCATTCTCTTTATACATGGGATTTAGCGGGACAACGATCGCTCCAATTTTCCAGGCAGCATAGGTACTGATTAAAAATTGGGGAATATTTTGAAGCACCAGTATAACGCGATCCCCCTTTAAAACACCAAGGTCTTCCAGCGCAGCTGCGAAACTGTTTGATAGTTTGTCAATATCTGCGTACGAAAAGGTGTGATCAAAATAATGAACTGCCGGTGCGTCCGGTTTTTGATTAGCAGACGTCATAAAGTCACCGATAGCAGTAGCATTGCCTATTTCAATATCGTGGGGCACCCATTCAGGGTAATTTTTTAACCACGGTCTTTTTTCATAAATAGAAATCACCACACCGTCCACCCCCCATCGATGCAAATAATTTGACCTGTAATGAAATCCGATGCCGGCGCCGCAAGGAAAATAACGATGCCCTCCATTTCTTTTGGCTGCCCCCATCTTCCCATGGGTGTACGCTCATTAATAAATTTGAATCTCTCAGGATCATTTCTAATCTGAGTCACCAGTTCTGTTTCAAAGTAAGTTGGCGCGACTGCGTTAACACGGATTCCTTTCTTGGCCCATTCTAAGGCCATTACCTTGGTAAGCTGATTCACTCCGCCTTTTGATGATGCATAGGCAAGTTGATCAGGCAGCGGGGTAAAACCGAAAATGGAACTCATATTGATGACCTTCCCGTATCCGCGCTCGATCATTTGCGGCACCACTGCTTGGGCGACAAGGAAATATCCTTTCAGATTCGTGTTGATAATTAAGTCCCACGCCTCTTCAGTAAACTCGAGTACAGGAACGCGGTGGTTTACACCGGCGTTATTAACTAAAATGTCTATTTTTCCAAAATACTTGAGTATTTGCTCAACACCCTCCTGGACGCTTTGCCTGGATGTAACATCCAGGCAAAAACCGGCTGAATCTCTTCCCAGATTTTTAATAGATGTCGAGACTTTGTCCAAATTTTCACGATTGCGACCGCACACAGCGATGTCTGCCCCAGCTTTAGCCAGAGCGATTGCTGCCACCTCGCCCAGCCCTTTAGTGCTGCCGGTTATCATCGCCGTTTTTCCTGTCAAATCAAAAATTTCTAGACTCATTCAATTCCTTCCTAACTAGGTTATGGGTATTTTTCAAATTGGCCCAGAATATTCACAGCTCAAATCTTTAAAGATCCACAAAACCTCACGGGTCTCACTTGATTGTCCAACCGCCGTCGACGCTAAGAATGTGGCCGGTGATCATGTTGGCAAGATCAGACGCTAAAAAAAGAGTTGCGTACGCAACCTCATCGTTTGTTGCCATCCGGCCTAAAGGGATGCTGTCGATGACATACTTTTTGAAATCCTCATCCTGAAACATCCTCTCGGTAAACGGTGTGCGTACGAAGGTGGGCGCGACCGCGTTGACATTGATGTTATGCGGCGCCCACTCGAGGGCCAGCGTTCGTGTGAGCTGATTCACGCCGCCTTTGCTGGAGCAGTATGCCGCCCGCAGCGGTAACCCTACTATCCCGGCCTGTGAGGAGATATGAACTATATTTCCGCCGCCCTGCTTTATCATTTCTTTTCCGGCGGCCTGGGTGACGAAAAAAAGCATCTTCAAATTGATGTTCAACACATCATCCCAATTCGCCTCCGTAACCTCCTCCGACTTCTGGGGGCGATTGATACCGGCACTGTTCACCAAAACATCGATTCTGCCCATGTCACCGACAGCTGCATCCACCAGTTCCCGGGCATCGCGCGGGGTGCTAAGCACAATGGCCTTGGCTCGACACGCGAAGCCCTCCGCCTTCAACTCATCCAACAGGGGTTTCAGCTTTTCCTGCGAGGTCCCCTGCAGAAACAGCTTTGCCCCGGCGGCAGCGAAGGTTTTGGCGATGGCGCCACCAATACCACCGGATGCACCCGTGATCAGTGCGGATCTGTTTTCAAGTGACAGTTCCGGCCTTTTCATTTCGAATATTTTTCCTTTCTGACCTTACAGGAGATGCCGTGGGCCAGCATGTTCTCATAGTTACAGGCCCTTTCGCATACATCCGCAATTTTGTAAGAAGCTTCCCTGGTTGCATACTGATAGGTGACGGTCTTGATAAATTTTCCGACGGAAAGCCCGCCGGTATACCGCGCCGCTTTCATTGTGGGCAGGACATGATTGGTGCCTATGGTTTTGTCGCCGTAGGCCACCGTGGTCTCTTCCCCCAGAAAGACAGAGCCGTAGTTCCGGCAATTATCCAGGTAGTATTTCCAATCTGCGGTCTGGACTTCCAGATGCTCGGGAGCCCAGGCGTCGCTCACCTGTACGGCCTCTTCCGCAGAATCAACCAGGATCACTTCCCCGTTGTCTCTCCAGGCCACGGCCGCCACGTCCCGGGTGGGAAGGTCCACCAACTGCCGGTCCACCTCCTTGATGGTTGCCTGCGCGATATCACGTGACAGGGCGACCAGCGCCTGACGCGCATTGGGATCGTGTTCGGCCTGCCCGAGGAGGTCTGCGGCCAGAATAAACGGATCGGACGTCTCATCGGCAATGATCAGAATCTCCGTCGGCCCTGCCAAAAGATCGATGCCGACGGTTCCGAAAAGCTGACGTTTTGCTTCGGCCACATATTTATTTCCGGCGCCCACGAGCATGTCAACCGGCTCCAGGCCCTCAATGCCGTATGCCATGGCTGCCAGGGCATGCACGCCGCCCATGCAATAGATTTCGTCTGCGCCGGCAGCATGCATGGAATAGAGCGTGGCGGGCCAAAGCCCTTGCCCTTTGACGGGCGGGGAGCAGGCCACGGCCCTTGAAACCCCGGCCACCTTCGGTGTGATGACGGTCATGTGCGCCGAGGCCAGCATCGGATATCGGCCGCCGGGGACATAGGAGCCGCTGGCAGCGACCGGGATGATCTTCTGGCCCAGGTGGACGCCCGGCAGGGTCTCGACTTCAAAGTCCACCTGGCGTTTCATCTGCTCCCTCGCAAAATTGCGTATCTGGGTCTGACAAAAATCGATATCTTCGACCTCGGAGACGGGCAGACTCTTGCGGGCGGCCACGATTTCATCTTCTGATACCCGAAAGTGTTCGGGCGACCAGTTGTCGAATTTTTCGGAATAATGGCGCAGACCGGCCTCGCCCTCTTTTTTCACCCGCTCCAAAATTTGGCTGACGATTTTCCTGACCTCGGAGATATCTTCCTCGGGCCTTTCGATGGCCTTTTTTAAATATTCTGACATAGCCATGTCTCCTCACTTATACCGCAATTCCGTAATTCGGAAAATTATTATGGAAAGCGGTGAAATTTCGAATGTCCCCCAATAATAGAAAGGAATTCGGGTTCCGGATTGCACAAAGTTTTAAGCCGGCGGACGGCGGTCGACTTATTCTCCGTCGAGGATCGCCACCGCGCGCATGGGAGAACCGGTCCCCTTTCGGATCTTCAGCGGCAGGCCGACGAAAGTGAAACGCTTGCCAATGATCTTGTCGAGGTTACATAAATTTTCGATGTGCGTCACACCCCGCTCGCCACAAACGCTGTGGCAGGGATAGGATTTGTCATACCACATATCGGGACTTGCCGAATCAACGCCGAAATTGACACATCCCTGATCGATAATGAATTCGGTTGCCTCACGGTCAAGGCCGGGATAATCGGTCATGTATTCGGGCTTGCCATAATAGCGGTCATATTGTGCGGTGTAAAACATCACGGTATCGCCTTTTCTGATTTCCAGGTCCCACTTCTGCAATTCATCTTCAATTTTTTTTCGTCCGAACTGTGTCTTCTGGGGGATATCGCTGACGTCGATACAAATGGCGGATGTAATGCATTTTTCTAAAGACAGCTGATCGATGGACTCTGCCTGCGACTCGGTTGAAAGATGGCTCCAGGCATCGATGTGGGTTGGCCCGTGATCGCACAGCATGATCCCTCTTGTCTCGTAGGAAAAGCCGGTTCCCAGCTGCCGCCGGCACTCTTCATGAGATAGGTGCGTCCATATGACGGTTTTCAAATGCCCGGGATAAACGGGCATCCCCTGATAAATCTCCTGCGACAAATCAATGATTTTCCCGGTTAACATGATAAAAATTCTCCTTTCAGGAAGTTGTGTAGAACAGATATCCTTATCAATTCGGTAAATATCGCGGCATCCATTTATTGCAGATATCAAAATCAAGATACTCACATTTGACCCAAAGATCAATACCATTGACGCCAGGCTCGCGCTTATCAGGATCCGGAATCTTTTGAGTGGGATAAGCTGTGTAGAAAGGCAGGTTTTCAATCCAAGGGCGCATTGCAACGATTTTATAAATTAGGCATGAAAAAAGGCCAATCTGAGAGAACTCAAATTGACCTAGTTCCTTTAAAATGGCGGAGAGACAGGGATTCGAACCCTGGAAGGAGGTTTCCCCCCTTACTCGCTTAGCAGGCGAGCTAATATTTTTCTGAAACCTATCGTATTTCCTATTATATCCTTTATTCAAGCAGTTGTAGAGAGCACAACTTTCAGCACCTTTCAAAATCAGACCTGTTTGAATATCTAATTGTAACGATTATTGTAACGATTTTTCGATCTTAATTATATAAGGTTGGTATGATTAATTATTAGTGCCAATAAAAAAATTCCCAACGCAACCGGCGTGAGAGGCCGTAGCAACTAAACCGAGCAAGAGCAGGAAATCATTATAAATAGTTATAATAAAAACAAATTAGTGGATTTTTGCAAAAAACCTAACCATACCTCAAGTTACCTCAAAATACCTATCTGAAGATGGCGACTACTTCCTATGTACTTCCCAGGAAATTCCTAATCACCCAATGGTGCCGCTCAAATATTCTTTTCAATGATATTTATTTCGAGTAGTCAGATTTTGATGGCCCATTAATTTTTGAAAACCTACTTATCAGCAGATAGGTCACAAAAAAAATAATCGCCACGCAACCTAATATAATGAACTGGACTTTTGACATTCTTTTTATATCGTCATCATAGCTCTTTTTCTTTAGTTTTAGGTCTGGTAGAGCCGGAAAAAGCCGAGTGGCCGCCTCAGAGCACTTATATCTGGACATTTTCATCAGGATTATAAACCATTCGAAAAGAGGGAACAGGGATGAACAAATTTTCTGTTATTGGGTCAATTTTATTGGTCTCCGCTTTTCTTTTATTTGTCTATCAAGTCATAACGGCATTCCTTGGCATGGGCACCTCTGATGAATTTATTTATAAAAATATCCGACTGGTGGATGTGTTAGATGAAAAATATATTAATTGGATTGGCAGTATTTCATTGATTTCTATTCAAAACATAGCCGAGACCATAATAACCATACCTTTAGCTCTTCTTTTGTTATTTAGCTCAGTTTTATTCTTTTTAATTAACGCATTCAAAAGTTTTAAATAGATAAAAAGGGGGAAAGTGTCTGATGCGATTGAAAATTAAATACAACCTTCCGGAGTCACATCAAACAACAACTTTTATTGACTCTGAGATTGAACCGTTAACGATGAGTGATATAGGACTTGAAGTATGCGATGAAATGGAGAACACCCTAGAAACATGTTTAGCTCAATTTGGTTTTTCTCTCGTCAACTACCATTTTAATTTTGAAGAAAAATCGAGAGAATTATTTTTTGAAGCAGAAGATACGACTTTTACTCCTCATGGCATTGCCTAAAGAGGTCAATAATCCACCCTCTCCTTTAATTCCTTGCCGCACTTAAAAAATGGCAGTTTTTTGGGCGCTACCTCAACGCTTTCGCCGGTTTTGGGATTTCTGCCTTTGTAGGACTTGTGTCCTTTAACATAGAAAGAACATACTGGAGCTTCAATTTCTTTTTGAATGGGGTCTATTACCCGTTCAAGGACCAGTCAACGGCTGTCAGTGTCACCGGCATCTATGAGATCAGCACCAATCGAGAGGGTGTGGACATACGCCCCGGCGACCACTTCACCTTGGAATACGGCATCAGCCAATACTTGAGCGAGCGCTTGGAGGTGGGTCTTTCGGGTTACAACACTTGGCAGGTAACCGACGACAGCGGGTCTGATGCTACTAACAATGGTCGTGATCGTATGTATGGCATTGGCGGCCAGATTGCATATTGGTTCGTAAAGGATAAATTTTCCGTCCGCCCGCTACCTCACTCAATATGGGGTCAAAGACCGTACTGAGGGGGACTACGGAGTCCTAACTTTAATATATGCTTTTTGATCATGTCGCATATGCTTTTGATGCCCTGTGAATTCGTGTCTTATTTCTAATCGCCTGAAATCAATATTTGCTGCACCAGCATTACTCTTAAACAAAACGTTTATTGATTGTACTCACAAAATCTATAAGCGACCTAAAAATAGTATGTAAATTTTGGATTGCGTAACGCAATGTGAAAAATACCTGAATGATGGGTTTCGGCTATGAAGATGCAACTGCAAACTATTATATATTTTTTTAGGTATTGCGCGCTTCAGAATGACGGCTGTTGGTCATGGCTCTCAAAAATTTTTAGCCAGTAATAAAAGTGCGGAAGGAAGACAATTTAATAGACGAGTTGAAATCGAACTTATTAACCCCTGAAGGTAGGTGTAGTATCTTCATCATATCCATAATATTGCTAAAGTTGTGTTACACAAAATAGATTGCAAATCTAAATTACATTGTAATAATGCCATTTAGATTATCAGCATATAGGTACTTTTTAGAATTATACCATGAGTGCTTTTAAAATTTTGGCTATTGTTATTTTATGATTACCGTTTTTGAAATATTAAAGCAATCTTTGGCTCTGTGAGAACAGGTTAGACCGATAATTTAATGGAGGTCGCGAAAAATGGTATTGATAAAATCCCTCAGCAATCGGAAAATCGTTGGAATTTTCATGGTCATTTGTGCAGTTATCCTATCTCCAATTATGAGTATTGCTGCTGAGAATAAGGAAAAAGCACCGCCAAAGCCGATAACAACGAACAATCCCAACATTTCAATCGATGAACTGGAGTATCGCCTAAAACCTTTGACCAAAGATGATTTATCCATTGAGGCCGATGGCTGGCTACAGGTATTAAAAAAGCACACCGAAAAATTAAGTGATATGCATATCGCGGCCTTAAAGGCAGAGAATGATGAGAAAGCCAAGTTGCTTGAATCTGTGAGCCAACTCGAAGAACAGCAGACCGTCCTGGCCGACCGCCTCAGAGCGGTTATTGAAGAATTCAAACAAAAAGGCGGGAAAGCCGATGATTACGAAGCATATATTGCAGCAATATCCGGGATTGATTTAAGGCTAGGTGCTCTTAGGACGAACTGGGCATTGGTTTCCGGTTGGTTAACTTCAACTGAGGGCGGTCTTCGATGGATCAAAAAATTTTCATTTTTTTTCATTATCATTCTGGTTTCATGGATTCTGGCTGTTTTGATCAGCAAAGCCGTTAAAAAGGCCGTCGTTAGAATTGAGGGTGCTTCAGCGCTTTTAAAAGATTTTATTGTAAACATCATCCGTAAGCTCATTTTCATCGTGGGTTTTGTAGTGGCATTATCCATGCTGGAAATTAATGTTGGTCCTCTTCTGGCTGCTATCGGAGCCGCCGGCTTTATTATCGGCTTTGCACTTCAAGGCACATTAAGTAACTTTGCAGCCGGTATTATGATTCTGATCTACAGGCCCTATGATGTTGGCGACTTTGTGGATATCGGTGGTACTTTCGGAACCGTAGATGCCATGACGATTGTCTCAACAACACTGATGACATTGGATAATCAGAAAGTGGTCGTGCCCAACAATATGATTTGGGGAGATAAAATTACCAATGTTACCGGTACCGATCAACGTCGGGTGGATATGGTTTTTGGAATTGGATATAGTGACAACATTGCCAAGGCCCAAAGGATACTGGAAGACATTCTGCTGAAGCATCAAGCCATCTTGAAGGACCCCGAACCGGTCGTTAAAGTTCACGAATTAGCCGATTCGTCTGTGAATTTTGTTGTGCGGCCCTGGGTAAAAACTGAAAATTATTGGAATGTATATTGGGATGTAACCCGTACGGTTAAGGAACGTTTTGATGCTGAAGGTGTTTCCATACCTTTCCCTCAACGGGATGTTCATCTGCACCAGGCAGACGCGACTTGATGATAATTTTGAGTTCCAAAAAAAAAGTGAATATCCTAAACGGTTTTGCCCTATTTTATTCAGATTTTTAGATATCGAAACTTTACCCTGAACGTAGTTAATTTCATTGAGATTAGATTCAGATTGGTCATTTCATCGGCGCCCGATTTAGAATGGTGGTATGGTATCTTCCTCGAATCACGATTTCTGATCGCATTTGAATTTTTATCCAAGCAGAGAAAGGACCATTTTGTGAACTATGTGAGCAGGTATTTTTTTGTGGGGATTCTTCTTGCTTTGTTTATCGCCCCGCCGGCTCAGGCCGGTGGACTCTACTTGTATGAACTCGGAAATTCAGATGTGGGGTTGGCTGCCGCAGGCTGGGCGGCCCGGGCCAAGGATGCAGCCACCGTTTTCACCAATCCGGCAGGAATGACTCAGTTAGAAAAATCGCAGTTGCTGGTTGGCACCCAGCCACTCTACATGCAGGTTGAATTTTCCCCGGACTCCAAAACGACCACAACCGGAAGCGACGGCGACGCCAGTACCTGGCTGCCGGCCGGTGGTCTTTACTATTTCCACGACCTGATGCCGAGACTCAAGCTGGGTATTAGCGCTGTAGGCTATTTTGGTTTGGGGCTGGACTACGAAGATGATTGGGTGGGGCGCTACTACGTTCAAGACGTGAAATTGCAGGCCGTGGGCGTGCAGCCGGCCCTAGCCTATCGGGTGACGGACTGGCTGTCTGTCGGTGCAGGGGTGGTCGCCTTATACGGTGTGCTGGAAGAAAAAGTTGCCGTAAACAACATCGGCCCGAATGAGCAGGACGGAAAGCTCGAGATTGAGGATAGCGACTTAGCCTACCAGGTGAACCTGGGCGTTTTGGTGGAGCCGCGCAAGGGTACCCGGTTCGGTCTGACATATCTTT
Organism: Desulfobacterales bacterium; assembly: GCA_030145015.1. The sequence goes on along the minus strand of JAQYWI010000133.1, from coordinate 2,509 downwards.
CGGAGGGAGACCTGGAATTCAAAGACAAACCCGATTTCAGCAATCTTGGTCCGGGATTGGAGGCCCTCTTGAGGGCCAATGGGGTGTTCGACGCCGAAATAAAAGTTGAGTTTACCATGCCGCGGTCACTTATGCTGAGCGCATTCCACGAGCTCAGCGACCGCGCGGCACTTATGGGCAATCTGGGCTGGCAGGAATGGTCGGAGTTCGGCAAGGTCGGTATTGCCGTGACCTCCGAAGACGCCTCGAATCTTACCATTGATCGAAACTACAAGGATACCTGGCATGTTGCCTTTGGTGCCCAGTACCGGGTGGCGCAGCCCTGGCTTTTGACCGCCGGCTTCGCTTATGACAGTTCCATGATGGACGACAAGGACCGATCCCCCGATCTGCCTTTGGGTGAGACATGGCGCTTCGGGCTGGGCACCCGCTACGACTGGTCCCAAAACCTGGCTTTGGGTGTGGGGTACACGTTTCTCAGGAGCGGGGACCTGGACATGGACGTAAACCGCGGGCCTTTGGCGGGAAGAGTTTCGGGCACCTATGAGAACGTGTCAATGCACTTCATCAATTTCTACTTGAATTGGAAATTTTAATTAGAGACCACAGTGTCCTTTAATTAAGCATCAGTAAAAATGGTAAAGACTTTCGAGAAAATTAAAAAAGGAGATTGAAAATGAAAAAGAACAATCCGTCCATATTTACGATGTCAAGTAGAAAATCAGTGAAATTCAAGAACACAATTTGCAAAAATATAATGCCTGCTGCATTTGTTGTATTCTTATTGTGTTACAGTTGTCATATTCTGGCGGAACCTACACCAGGGTATAACAACAAGATCCCGGAGTCGATCATGACCCCGGACAAGGTGGAGACGAGGATCGGCACCCTTGAGTTCTTCGACGGGATCCCCACCAAGAAGACTGCCGCGCTGGTCTACGACAACCTTGACTTTCTTCGCGGCGTGGAGACCTTTCTGAGCGGAATACCTGCCACCTCGTTGGAAGGGCTTCGGCTCGGCATGGCGGCCCTCGGCGCCAGGAATTCGAACCAGGTCATACTTCTCGATAAGCTGATGGACAGCAAGCCCCTGTTTCTCACCGGCAACACGAGCACCGTCTACGCCATCGCCATTCTCGACCTGAAGAGGGACGGCCCGACGGTAATTGAGATCCCTCCGGGGGCAGGCCCGGGGACAACCAACGATGCCTACTTCCGCTTCGTGATCGACCACGGCGCTCCCGGTCCGGACAGGGGCAAAGGCGGCAAGTACCTGATACTTCCCCCCGGCTACGATGGAGATGTTCCTGAAGGCTACTTCACCGCCAAGTCAACCAGCTGGATTAACTGGCTCGCCCTGCGCGGATTCCTCGATAAAGTTGAAAGTAAGCCTGATGAGGCCAACAAGATGTGGAAGGAAGGCCTGAAAATATATCCTCTCGCCAAGGCAGCCAATCCGCCGGCAATGGAGTTCATCAGCGGTTCCAATAAGGAGTGGAACACCATTCATGCCAATAACTACGAGTTCTTTGAAGAGCTTCACACCGTCATAGAGCGCGAGCCGATCGAAATGCTCGATCCCGAACTGCGCGGACTCTTCGCGTCCATCGGTATTCAGAAGGGCAAGCCTTTCGCCCCGGACGCCCGGATGAAGATGATACTGACCGATGCGGTTGCGGTCGGCAACGCGACCGCGCGGGCGCTCTTATGGTACGAACGCGATGAATCGGCATTCCTTTATAAGAACAGTTACTGGAAGGAAGGCTTCATTGGCGGGTCCTATAAGTACCTTAAGGACGAGGGTCTGGGTGGGCGCAACCTGGATGCGCGGACCCACTTCTATTACTTTGCGACCGTCAACACGCCGGCTATGGCGTGGAAGTTGATCGGCAAAGGCTCGCAATATGCCTGGGGCTATCTGGATGCGAAGGGAAACTACCTCGACGGCAGCAAGACTTACAAACTGAACCTCCCCAAGGATCCGCCGGCGAAGCGGTTCATCTCCATTGTTGCCTATGACCCGCAGACCCGCTCCGAGTTGCAGACCGGGCAGCCTTTCCCTAGCTACAACAACGTGCGCGACAAGGACAAAGTGATCGTAAACGACGACGGATCCGTCGATCTTTACTTCGGCCCCAAGGCACCGGCAGGCAAGGAGGCGAACTGGATCCAAACGGTTCCCGGTAAGGGGAGGTTTTGCCTTCTGCGTCTCTATGATCCGATAGAAGCCTGGTTCGACAAGACCTGGCGACCGGGAGAGATTGAGCTTGTGGAATAGGCTCACCGATATGAAGACAAAATCCCTTCCTTTGGAGGCCTCTTATCGATTGAGCTTACAAATCTATATTAAACGAACTCAAGATTAAAAATTGTTTGTATGTTTAAGATTGCGATACGCAATATGAAAAATAGCTGAATGATAGATTTCGGCTATGATGATACACCCAGCATTTTCGAAAATTTATATGTGATTGGCGTTCGTAATATACACCCCAAAAGCATCGCCATG
>JAQYWI010000132.1 GCA_030145015.1 Desulfobacterales bacterium | reverse complement strand
AGATCAACCGTAGCACCGACTTTTATCTTGTTGATATCAATTCCGGAAAGCCGGCCATAATCATCGAGGCGTGAAATATTAAAGTACAATGAGCGCAGCTTTTCATAAGCAAAGCCCTTTTCAACCAGCTTTTCACCAAGAGCCACCATATCATCAACATGTTCACTGGCCTGGACATATGGGTTGGTCGGGGTAATGCCTAAAAGGGACAGATCTTCTTTGAATTGAGAAATATTGGCTTCGGTAAATTCCTTCAGACCGACATTGGCTTTTTGGGAGCCGCTGATGGCTTTGTCATCAAGGTCATTGATATCGGTCAAATGATTGACCGCGTAACCGCGGTATTCAAGATAGCGACACAGCAGGTCGGCAAACACAATGCGGCGCATTTCCCCCAGATGGATGCGAGCATGGGCGGTGGGGCCGCAGGAATAAACGCCCACCTTTCCCAGGATGCGGGGCTCAAACACCTCTTTTTTGCGGGACAGGCTGTTAAATAATTTCAGGGTAACCTCTTCGTGCACCGCAAAAAGCGAGGTGCTCAAATAGCGTTCGCCGTTGTCCGGGAATAACACCACCAGAGTGCCGGCGGCCATTTTGGCTGCAACCCTGCAGGCACCGACCATGGCCGCACCGCTGCTCATGCCGACAAATATGCCTTCTTCTTTGGCCAGTCGCCGTGCCATTTCGTAAGCGGCTTCATCATCAACATTGAGCTTTTGATCCAGGCGATCTTTTTCAAAGATCTCGGGGCAATAGGCCTCCTTCATGTTTTTTAATCCCTGGATCTTGTGGCCCAGATAAGGTTCCACCCCGATAATCTGGATGGACGCATCGTATTCCTTCAGCCTTCTGGAAACGCCCATTAACGTGCCGGTGGTTCCCAGAGTGGCCACAAAAGCGGTAACGTTGCCGTTGGTTTGCTGCCAGACCTCTTCAGCCGTTCCATAATAGTGGGCTTTCCAGTTGGCTTCATTATTAAATTGATCGGGGATAAAATAGGTGTCCAGGTTTTCACGGGCCAGCCGGTAAGCCTCTTCAATGGCCCCATCAGTACCGAGGTGCCCCGGCGTTAAAAGAATATCGGCTCCGCGGGCCTTTAAAATCTTTTGGCGTTCGATGCTGACCGCATCAGACATGACCAGCAGCAACCGGTATCCTTTGACCGTACAAACCAGGGCCAGACCAATCCCGGTATTGCCGCTGGTGGGTTCGATGACGGTTTTTTGCGATATAAGCTCCCCGGATTTTTCGGCAGCTTCAATCATGTAAAGGGCGGCTCGATCCTTGACGGAGCCGCCGGGGTTAAAATGCTCGAGTTTGGCGAGCAGCTTGACATCGGGATTCGGATTGAGCTTTTTGATTTCAACCAGCGGCGTATTGCCGATGGCATCCAGGATAGAATTTCCCATAGCGTAAACCTAACTTTGTTTAAGAAGGGAAGATACGATATTGCTTATGGCGGTGAACACCTGATCTTGAGATTGGGCCGCATCGACAATTCGAAACCGATCCGGTTCAAGACGGGCCAGTTCGAGATAACCGGCTCTCACTTTTTCATGGAATGCCACGGTTTCGGCTTCAAAGCGGCTTTCATGCCCGGCGCGCTGGCCGGTATTTAACTGCTGCCAGGCACGCTGCAGACCGACCCGGGGGGCAAGATCCAGCAACAGGGTGACGTCGGGCTTTAAATCGTCAAACAAAATTTGGTGCAATTGCCGGATCAGCTCAATGTTCAATCCCCTGGCAAAGCCCTGATATGCCACCGTGGCATCAAAATAGCGATCGCATATCACCGTCTTGCCCGCCTGCAGACAGGGCCCGATCAGCTCATTAATATGCTGGGCGCGATCCGCCATATATAAGAGCAATTCCGCCACGGGCGCCAGGGCACTGTTGGCCGGGTCCAGCAAAATCGATCGTATATTTTCCCCGATCAGGGTTCCGCCCGGCTGCCGGGTCGTAACACATTCGATTCCCCGGTCTTCGAGGAATTCCACCAGCCGGCCGATCTGGGTCGTTTTACCCGAACCTTCGATACCTTCCAGCGTTATGAACATAGGATTTATCCGTTGCGATTGATTTATAATCTAATATCTACCCTTTTAAATATACATCAAAGACAGTGCTCTAAAGTTCGAAGTGATCTAAAGTGACTAAAGTTAAGGATTGCAATCATTTTATTAATGAATGTTGGAGCGAAGCGACTCCGAAACTTTAGGCACTTCCCACTTTAGTTCACTTTAGGCACCGTTTGTTTATGTGCTTTTGAACATGATCTACTATTTCTTTGACAACTTTTTATCTTTTGTTTGGTTGAAAATATTCCAGCCCTGCATGGCATCGAGTACGTGATAATCGGTCTGATCGCACTTTATGGGTGTAATCGAAATAAAATCTTCGCACAGGGCCGAGCCGTCAATATCGGTGGACTTGCCCGCCGGCAAAGAATCACATCCCTGCCAGTAATAGGTTCGCCGGCGCGGATCCATCCGTTTTTCAATAAATTCCGGGAAAAAATCCATATCGAGCCGGCTGATGCGGAGGCCGGCAACTTCCTTTAACGGCCGGTTGGGAATATTGACATTTAGAAACGTTCCAAAAGGAAGCCCGTTGGCATACAAATCTTCAGCCAGCTCTTCAATGAAGATGGCAGCCTCGTCATAAAATTGAACCTCCCGGCTGTGAATGGACACCGCCATGGCTAAAATACCATATAAAGTCGCCTCCTTGGCCGCTGCGACCGTTCCGGAATAATTAATATTTACACCGACATTGGCGCCCGGATTAATGCCTGAAATCACCATATCGGGCTTGGAATCCAGAATTTCCAATACCCCCATTTTGATGCAATCGGCCGGCGTCCCCGAGACGGCATAGCCCTGAAACGAATTATTTATGGAGATTTGGTGGGCACGCAGCGGTTCATTTAAAGTAATACCATGTCCAACGGCACTTTGTTCACGATCCGGAGCGATGACTGAGACGGAATGCCGGAGGATCAGGTGCTTGTAAAGTGCTTCCAATCCGGGAGCATAGATACCATCGTCATTGGTCAAAAGAATATTCATAATGATTCACACAAATTGGGTTATGGGAACTTCGGATAACACAAATTCATGAAAGGAAGCATCGGCGGGGTCGCCAAATCGGTCCCGGGTCCGCTGAGTGAATATATATGGCTCACTTTTTTCGGCTTAATTGACTTTCCAACAATATCTTGACATATTTAATTTACTTGGATCTATATCCTAAATCGTAATTATATTCAAGATATATGAACGCAACCCCAGGTTTATCCGCTAAGCTAAAAAACCCGGGCGGGGAAAAATCAAAATATCTGACTGAATGTTTCAACCGATGCCGAAGGAAAAATACAAACAGGCGGGTTCCGGGCCGAGACGATTTAATACCCTGCATCGAATTCTCATATCAAAAAAGTGCATCCTAGCAGCCTTCCTGGCGGGAATTGCGTTGGCTTCTTTAACCAGCCCGGATCAAGTGATTGCTCAAATCAGTGATCTGGATGCAGATCAGATTTTGGAAGACGATACCCAGCTCCCCTGGGTGCTGGAGGCCGATGAGATCGCCTATGACCGCAAGCTGGATCAATATAAGGCCCGCGGCAATGTTAAAATATCGAAGGCCGATAAACAGCTGACGGCAGATTCTATTCGATTTAATCACAAAACCATGCACGTATATGCCCAGGGCAACGTTGTCCTGACCGTCGGCCAGGATATTCTTTCCGGCAGTTCCCTGGAAATTGACCTCGATAAGCAGGTAGGTTCCATTGAAGATGCCTATTTGTTCCTAAAGGAAAACAACTTTCATATCACGGGACACAAGATTCAGAAAACCGGTGCAAATACCTACCGCATTGATGAGGCCACGCTGACCACCTGCGACGGGGATAAACCGGACTGGAAAATTACCGGCAACGATATTCGGATTAAAGACAATGGCTCCGGCACGGCCAAACATGTCATCCTGCGGGCAAAAAATATGCCGGTATTGTACTCGCCTTTTTTTTACTATCCTGCCAGAAGCGATCGGCAGACTGGATTTCTGGTACCCGAACTTACAAGTTCGGATCGAAAGGGTGAAGAATTCACTCTGCCTTTTTTCTGGGAAATTTCGGATAGTTCCGATGCCACCTTCTATGCCGATTACATGACCAATCGTGGCTTAAAACTCGGGGCTGAGTACCGCTATATCCTAAGCGAACGCTCCCAGGGGACCTTCATGCTCGATGGCTTGCACGATCGCAAGGTGGATGACGGCACCGGAGACTCAAGTAAAGATTACGGCTATGAAGACGATCCCGTGGATGTTCTGCGAACCAATGAAGATCGGTTTTGGTTCCGGGCCAGTCACCATCAGCAATTGCCCTATGATATCTTTGCCAAATTGGATCTGGACATTGCCAAAGACCAGGACTATCTGCGGGAGTTTCGAGATGGATATATGGGATATCAAGACACCGAAAAGTATTTTCTCAAGGTATTTAACCGGCAACTGGACGACCTTAATGACCCGTTAAGAGTTAACCGCTTAAATTTGAATCGAATCTGGCCTAAATTCAGTTTTAATTTCGAACCGCGCTGGAACGACGATACCCGACGTGATGCGAATACGCGTCGGACGCTTCAACGATTACCGTTTATCGGGTTTGATGGCGAAAAGCAGAAGATTTTAGCCTCACCGTTTTATTTGGACCTGGAGTCTCAATACAATTATTTCTGGAGAGATAAAGGAACCAGGGGCCAACGGATAGACCTGCACCCCAGATTTTATCTGCCGTTTCGGGCCGGAAACTATTTGACAATTGAACCGTCGGTGGGCCTCCGGGAAACCACCTATCGATCGGATCAAAAAAATTCCGGCGATGAATCCAGCAACGATCGATGGTCACACCGCGAACTATTTGACACCCGTTTGGACTTTTTTACTGAAATAACCAAGGTATTCGATTTAGAAGGCCAGAAGTTTGAAAAAATAAAGCATACCATCAGACCCCAGATTACCCATGAATTTATACCCGACTCGAATCAAGGGGGCTTGCCCAACTTTGATCCGATCGACCGAATCGATGAGACCGATAAAATTACCTACTCTCTCACAAATACGTTGACTTCCAAATCGAAACCGGTTGAAGCTAAACCGGCGATCTCACAACACCCGGCCGCCGGCGGCAATCGTCAAAAACCTGTCAACTATAATTATAACGACTTTTTTCGTTTTGATGTCAGCCATAGCTACGATTTTGAAAATTCAAACAGATCCTTTTCACCGATTTCGGCCAGACTGGACATCACGCCCGGCAAATACATCCGGGCAAATGCAGACGCAGAATGGTCGGTCTATGATAATGACCTTTTGTCCCATAATCTTCAGGCATCCCTGTGGGACCATCGCGGTGACGAGTTGTATGTCGACTATCGATATACGAAAAAATCTAAAGAAATCGATAACGGTGAGACCATCCAGTCCATTTATGGAAAATTAACAGTGCAGTTGACCGATCGGCTATCCATCCTCCTGGACCACAAACAAAACATTGAAAAAAGTTTAAGAATCCGGACCGGTGCCGGTTTCTCCTATCAGGCCAGCTGCTGGTCCTTTGATTTTAAATATACGGATGAGCCCAATGACCAAATATTTGAATTTAAAGTCAACCTGTTTGGGCTCGGAGAAGTCGGCTATTGATTTTGTGTTTTCGTTTTTTCATACATTCTTGCTAAAAAAAGGTTTTTAAATTAGGATCATAACGAATGGAAGACAAACGCTTAAACCGTCTCTGGTATGTGTTGCACACCAAAAGTAGATTTGAAAATGTGGTTAATGACGGCCTGGGGAAAAAATCCATAGAGGTTTTCCTGCCGAAGATTACAGTTAAGAGCAAGCGCCGCGATCGAAAAGCCATGATTCGAGTTCCGCTGTTTCCCGGCTACCTGTTTGTGAAAACCGATCTTGCCCCCGATTCTCATCTGGATATTGTAAAAACCGCTGGAGCGGTTCGGCTGATCGGCAGTAAACAGGGGCCCGTATCGGTCCCTGAGGAAACCATAGATTCATTGAAAATCATGGTGGTTAGCGACCATCCCGTAACGACCGGTTATGATCTGAAAAAAGGCGATAAAGTCCTTGTCGTAGGCGGGCCGTTTGTTGGCGTTAGCGGAACTTTTGTCCGCTATGGCGGAAAGGGTCGCGTGGTTGTCAATATCGAAGCCCTCGGACAATATGCCGGAGTCGAAATCAGTGAAGACGAAATTGAAATTATACCCAAAATATTAACATAACTACTTGACATCTAATTAAGTTTCAGCTTATAAATTTTGAAAATTTTCGCCCACGCGTATTTAGATAAAGGAGGTTCTATGAATAAGTTGGAGCTCATCTCCGCGCTGAAAACAGAAGCCAACATTTCCAAAGCGGAGGCAGCAAAGGTTGTTCAAATATTTTTCGCTAGCATGGCAGATGCCATGGCACGGGGAGAACGGGTTGAAATTCGCGGTCTTTGCAGCTTTTTTGTAAAAGAGTATAAAAGCTACACCGGCAGAAATCCAAAGACCGGAGAGCAAGTTACCATTAGACCGAAAAAGCTTCCTTTTTTTAAATCCGGAAAAGAACTGAAAGAACGGGTAGATTATTGAATTTTTTCAATATTTCAATCCGCTTTTGGCGAAAACGCGTTCAGGTTCTAAGGGTGATCGATCTGCCTTTAGCGCATGGGATATAGGAAAGTTGGAATAGCGGAGTGAAATGAATTGTGCCTGGGTTTGAGTCGCTCATAAATCAAAAACGACCCATACGAATTCTAACCACCCTCCTTAAAAACAGGACCCTCCCTCACGCTTTTCTCTTTACAGGTACAGAAGGTGTGGGCAAACAGGCTGCCGCCATTGCACTGGCAATGGCATGCAACTGTCAGGGGGAAAACTCCGAGCTCAAGGCTGAAGACAGCTCAGGGGACAAATCCGATTTCAGCGCACTCGAATCTTGCGGTGTCTGTAAATCGTGCCGAAAAATCGAGTCCGGCAACCACGCGGACATCATCCGAATCCAACCGTCCGGTTCATTTATTAAGATTGCACAGATTCGAGCGCTGGCCCACACGCTGGCCATGAGACCGTACGAGGCTAAAACCCGGGTAGTTGTCATAACCGCTGCCCAGGCCCTGAATGCAGCGGCCAGCAATGCCCTCCTTAAACTTTTGGAGGAGCCGCCAAGCCGGACAATGCTGGTACTCATCGCGACCCAGAAATCCGCTCTGCTCCCAACGATCGTATCGCGCTGCCAGTGCATCGGGTTTAATCCGATTTCCCGGAAAAATATGGCGGTTTTGCTCAGGGAAAAACATGAACTTGCACCTCAAGCAGCTGGAATCCTTGCCGCAATGGCCAATGGAAGCTATTCCCGAGCTCAGGCCATGGTCCGCAGCAACTGGTTAAAACGGAGAAAATGGTTGATAGATGAAATGAATACCCTGTCCCTGAAAAAGATGGGCCGCCTGCTTGCGCTTGCTGAAAAATTATCCGGGAAAAGGGAGGAACTTTCGGAAGCGCTGGAGGTCATAAAAGTTTGGTTTAGAGATCTCATCATCGGCCAGTATGATCCCGGGAAAATCATCAATCAGGATGTTGCGGATAAAATTAAGTTGGCATCAGGAAAGGTCAGTATACCATCGCTGCTGTCTAAGGTGGATGCAGTTCAACAAGCCCAAAACCGTATCACAGCAAACACCAATTTAAGGCTCAGTATGGAAAACTTGCTCATAAAACTGGCCCAAAAAATCTAATCCGGATAAACCGGAACAAATTGCCACAAAGGCACCAAGACCCAGAGCGAAACTTTTGGTTAATATTCATCTTTGTGTCTTGGTGGCGTAAATGTTTTGCCACAAAATGCAAAAAAATAATTTCTATGATACTAAAGAAAAAGAAATGAAAAAAATAGTCGGCATACGATTCAAACCTGCAGGCAAGGTATATGATTTTGACTGTGGTGTATTTGTCCTTAACCGGGGGGATCATGTGATCGTTGAAACGGAACAGGGACTCGGTTTCGGAACAGTCGTCGTGCCTCCGGCCCTCAGCGAAAAACAGCAGCACGGCAGGCCACTCAAAAAGGTTTTTCGGTTGGCTACTGAAAAAGATTTCAACCAGCGCGAAAAGAATCTGGCCGATGAAAGCAGAGCGCACACCTTTTGCCTGGAGTGCATCCGCAAACTCGCGCTGAAGATGAATCTTTTTTCTGTTGAAAAATCCTTCGATGGAAGCAAATATACTTTTTTTTTCACAGCCGAGGGGCGTGTAGATTTTAGACAGCTTGTAAAAATGTTGGTCAAAGAACTCGGGGTCAGAATTGAAATGCGCCAGGTGGGCATCCGCAACCAGGCCAAAATGTGCGGCGGTATCGGTCGCTGCGGCCGCCAACTGTGCTGTTCAACATTTTTAGATAAATTTGATCCTGTATCGATACGGATGGCCAAGGAACAAAGCCTGTCGCTTAATCCTACCAAAATTTCAGGGCAATGCGGTCGGCTGATGTGCTGTTTAACATACGAGTTTGAAACATACCAGGAGTTAAAAAAGAATTTGCCCCGCGTGGGCAAAACCGTCATGACGCCCAGCGGAAAAGGCAGAGTTGTCCGTCATAATGCCATATGCAACCGCGTCGCCGTTCGGTTAGAAGGCGACATGGAAATCGAATTCACCCTGGACAAAGTAACCCAGGAGAAGGAATAAGAAGGAAAATGACCGAAGCGTTTTATGTCACCACTCCAATTTATTATGTGAACGCACGCCCGCATTTGGGACATGCCTATACGACGATTGTCGCCGATGTAATCACTCGGTTTCATACCATGCGCCCGGCAGAAGTTTATTTCCTCACGGGAACCGACGAACACGGAGACAAGGTAGTGCGCGCGGCTAAAAAGGAAAACCTGAGCCCCCGGGCCTATGTCGATAAAATCAGCCGGCTATTTAGAGACCTTTGGCCGCAACTCAATATTACCAACAATAATTTTATCCGCACCACCGATGCCTCCCATATGGAGATCGTCAGCCAGATTCTTCAAAAAATCTATGATGCGGGCGATATTTATTTCAGTGAATATGAGGGCCAGTATTGTTTCGGATGTGAACGCTTTTATACCGATCGGGAATTGGTCGACGGCAAGTGCCCGGATCATGAGACCGCGCCGGAAACCATTAAAGAAGCAAATTATTTTTTTAAGATGAGCAACTACCAGGACTGGCTCCTGGAGCACATCAAAAAGCATCCGGACTTTATTCGCCCTGAACGCTACCGTAATGAAGTGCTGGCTTTTCTCAGAGAGCCGCTTGAAGATCTCTGTATATCCAGGCCAAAAAGCCGGCTGAAGTGGGGCATCACCCTGCCCTTTGATGAAAATTACGTCACTTACGTCTGGTTTGATGCGCTGTTAAATTACATTTCAGCGCTCGGATACCCTAACGGTGAATTATTTCAAAAATTCTGGCCGGTGGCCCAGCATATCGTCGCCAAAGATATTCTTAAACCCCACGGCATCTATTGGCCCATCATGCTCAAGGCCGCTGGAATACCCATATACCAGCATTTGAACGTACACGGATACTGGAATATCGAACAGAGTAAGATGTCGAAAAGTCTTGGCAATGTGGTCGAACCGCTGGAACTTAAAAATCTCTACGGACTGGATGCCTTTCGGTTTTTTCTGATTCGCGAAATGAAGTTCGGACTGGATTCAAGCTTTGGTGAGAGCGCCCTGGTACAGCGGATCAACTCGGATCTGGCCAATGATCTCGGCAACCTTTTTTCCAGAATTATATCCATGGCCCATAAATACTTCAAAGGCGGCGTCCCCCAAGTCGACCCTCAGGCGGAACAGGAATTGGGCCTCAGTCTGCAATCCGGCGCCCTGGAGACCGTCAAGAATTTTGAAACCTTGATGGAATCCTTTGAGTTTCAAAAAGCCCTGACGATTGTGTGGGAATTTATCGGGCAAATGAACAAAACCATTGATGTCACCGCCCCCTGGGTACTGGCCAAGAAAAAAACGAGTCACAAGCAACTGGCGGCCGTAATTTACCATTTGCTTGAAGGGCTTCGAATTATCTCAGGCCTGATTTACCCGGTAATGCCGGATACGGCAAAAAAAATGCAGAAACATCTCGGACTGGATCCGGACGACTCTTTTTATCACCTCGATAAGCTCAGAAATTGGAGGGCGATCGCGCCGGGAACGCTGCTGCCAAAATCGGTCTCTTTGTTTCCAAGAATTGAAATAAAAGAAGCAGCTTCGGATTCAGCCTCCCCATTGCAGGAGAAACCGGCCGTTATGGAAACCAAACCCGAAATTACCCTGGAAGAGTTCAGTCGCATCGATCTGAGAGTGGCGACCGTCGTGCATGCCGAACCGATCCCGAAAGCAAAGAAACTCCTAAAACTGGAAGTTGATATGGGGCATAAACGAACCCTGGTAGCCGGAATTGCCGAAAAGTACACGGCTGCAGAATTGATCGGTAAACAGGTGATCATTGTCGCCAATCTGAAGCCCGCCAAACTCATGGGAGTGGTATCCAACGGGATGCTGGTTGCCGCGGTTGACGATTCCGGCCCCACCCTGGCAACGCTGGAGAAAGCCGTGAACCCCGGAACGCCGCTTAAATGAGGTGTCAGGTGTCAGTGTTCAGGGGCAATAGATAAGTAATGAGTGCTGAGGACTGAGGACTGAGCAAAAAAGCATGCTTGGCGCCCGTCCATTTCAGCATGACGGGTCGGTTTCCGTCATGAATCGTCCTCCTGGGACCATGAGTTGTCGTTTTCCGTCATGAGCTGGCACGGCCATTTCCGCCCCTTTCTATTTCGAAATACCTCAGACCTCAGCACTCAGTCCTCAGTCCTGTGTTTTCCGACCTGAACCCTGAACCCCTCGTATGAAACTCCGTCTGGCCGGAACAGTGAACAGATTGAACGTCGAACATCGAACGTCCAACATCGAACGTCCAATATTGGTGACGCTACGCTTTATCGATTTTAAAACAAGCGAACCGCAAAATTTCGAAGAGTAGCTTCGCGCGTGCAGCGCAGGCGCTTGCGCCGCGTGTTGCTCAGTCTTTTTTTAAATCGACAGAATACATTGTTCGATGTTGGACGTTCAATGTTCGATGTTCGATGTTCATTTTTTAGTTAACCCGTCATATGAAACTAGCCAAGGACAAAGTTTCTTTTAAGATTTAGACTGGCCGCTTTTCAGGCCAGCGGCGGGGCTGAACCCTGAACCTTGATAGAAAACTTGACCCCCGCAAAGCGATGGGCGATAATATTGTTGTCGGCCGAGTATGGGTTTATTATCAACTGCTGAAAATTATCATAAAAGATACCAAATGAAATTATCATTGAATACCGCGCAGCTGCCGTTTTTGAGGCGCATTCGTCATTTTTACCGCAACTGCATTCTCCGGGCCCGATGGCTTTTGGAGGCCAAGGTGTATTTCGGAAAATATGTGGACCGGGTTCCCAACGGATCCATTGTTTTTTTTCCTTGCCGGCAAACCATGCTTTGCTGCGGCATCGCCGGAATTGTTGCCTTTAAAAACAAACCAAAGGAGCGTCACAGTTTTAATTTTGAATCGCTTGCCGAAATGGCCCGGGTGATGGAGGCCTCCGGGTATCAGTCCTGTAAGCAAACCGACCGGTGGAATGATGGCTATCTGGGCGGCAGCGAAAAAATCGATGCGCTATGGCGCCGGGTCCAGGCTTTAAAAACAGATGTCCAGTTTTTTGCGGTGTTTTCAGATGAAAAAGTACAAAACCAGCTTAAACGGTTGGCAAATCAGCTGGGGGCGATCATTCAAACTGAAACCGACCTGCTAACCGAACAAATGGGCCGCCTTTCAGCAGAGCGCGTGGATCTGATTTCCCTGCGTATCGAAAAACTCAAGGATATCGCCTGGAGTCTTGACCGCGATATTCTTTCCAATACAAAAAAAGTACGGAATTTTTTGATCCACAGTCCTGAACCGCCATCCCTGACAGGCGTCAGCATGTTCAAGAAGATAAATTCCGTATTCAACAGCATTGACCGGCTGGAAGTCAGGGGTCGAGATTCAGCGGGAATTTCCATCATGTTTATTTTTGACCCGGCTGAATTTCAAAAATTTGAAGCGGCCCTCACACAGGCCGGTATAGGCGATCAATTCAAGGATCGCTGTGAACCTGACCCGCTGATCAATGGGGGAATCAACTGCCATCCGTCGACAAACCCGGACGGGAAAAAGCAGGTGGCCGTTGCGGTTACCTATAAAATTGCGCTGGAAATCGGAAGCCTTGGAGACAACGTTCAGTACCTGCGCGAGCAAATTGCAAATGATCCGGTTTTTCAGATTCTGGTGACAATTCCCGCCTTATTTGACACGGTTGCGGCCCACACCCGCTGGGCGTCTGTAGGTGCCATCACGGAAGCAAATTGTCATCCGGTAGACAATCACACCACCGGCAAAGAGACCCAAAATTGCGGCATCATTCATACCTGTCTCAACGGCGATATCGATAACTATCAGCAACTTAAGGCCGAATTCGATGGCAATGGCGACCGGATCCACAGCGACATCACCACCGACACGAAGATGATTCCCCTTAAGATCCAGCAGTATTTCCAACAGGGCCAAGCAGTTGAGGAGGCCTTTCGGCTGGCGGTCAACGATTTTGAAGGATCCCATGCCATATCCATGCATACGGATTTGGCTCCCGGGAAGCTATTTCTGGCGCAAAAAGGCAGCGGGCAGGCTATTTTTGTCGGAATCGCAGACGAGCACTATATTCCCAGTTCAGAAGTCTACGGTTTTGTCGAAGAAACCCCCTATTACCTTAAACTGGATGGCGAAAAAACCGTTGAAGGCAAACACGGGCAGACTCAGGGCCAAATTTTTATTTTGGATCAGATGTGCACCGGGAGATTGGATGGTATCAAAGCCCGGTATTATGACGGCACACCGTTAGATCTTTGCGAAAACGACATTAAGTTTACGGAAATTACATCAAGGGATATCGATCGCCAAAATTTCCCGCACTACTTTTTAAAAGAAATCTCAGAATCTCCGGATTCGGTTGAAAAAACGCTGCAGAACCGCTGGAAGATTCGAGAGGACAATCAATCCCAGTATACGATTGTGCTGGATGAAACCATCATTCCTCAATCCCTGCAAAAGGCGCTGATAGCGGATCAAATCAAGCGTATCTTTTTTATCGGACAGGGCACCGCCGGTGTGGCCGCATTGGCCTGTGCCAATACCCTGAATTATTATCTGGATAACCCTGCCATTCAGATCAATGCCCTCAAAGCCTCAGAGTTCAGCGGTTTTCAATTAAACGAAAATGATGCCGGTAATGCCATGGCCGACACCCTGGTTGTTGCTATCAGTCAATCCGGCACCACCACTGACACCAACCGCACCGTTGACATGGTCAAAGAACGCGGCGCTTACACCCTGGCCATCGTCAACCGCCGCGATTCGGATATCACGTTTAAGGTCAATGGCGTGATGTATACCAGCAGTGGTCGCGATCTTGAAATGTCGGTGGCTTCCACCAAAGCCTTTTACTCCCAGATCGTTGCCGGTGCCATTCTGGGTCTCTATATCGCCAGATTAAAAAACCGCCGGGATGACGCATTTGTAAACGCGGAAACCCGGCGCCTGCTGGCGCTTCCGGCCCACATGCGCAAAGTGCTCGCCATGGGAGAGGCCATTAAACAATCCGCCCAGAAGCTGGCGGTAACCAAAACCTACTGGGCGGCGGTTGGCAGTGGACCCAACAAGGCGGCCGCAGACGAAATTCGCATCAAACTCAGCGAGCTTTGCTATAAAACGATCTCCTCGGATTACGTAGAGGACAAAAAACACATTGACCTGTCATCAGAGCCGCTGATCATCGTGTGTGCCGCAGGCTCAAGAAGTACGGTTATCGGCGATATCATAAAGGATACGGCTATTTTCAAAGCCCACAAGGCAACCCCGGTCGTTATCGCAAACGAAGGCGAAGACCGTTTTTTTCCTTATGCCGCCGATGTTTTTCAGGTCCCGCCGGTTCAAGAACATCTGGCCCCCATTTTAACCACGCTTGTCGGCCATATCTGGGGATATTATGCCGCCCTGGCCATCCATGGCGGCTCGCGGTTTTTATACCGATTCCACGAAGACCTGCAAAACACCATTGATGCATATGCCAAAGACGGATTGGATATCTACGAAATTATTCTTGAAAAACCATTCCAGGAGAAGGTGGCCCATTTTGATAAAGAATTTAGAAGAAAAAGAGCGGATAAACAGTTTCCTTCTGCGATCGGCTTTGACGCCACCTCGGATTTAACCCTTTTACTCAAATATTTATCAGGAAGATTGCCGGTTTCGGACTTTGAGCTTGATTTTAGCCAGAAGGGCACCGCCACCAATATGCTCAATGAGATGTTTAAATGCCTGGGGGGCGCCATTAATTATCTGGCACGCCCGGTGGATGCAATTAAACACCAGGCCAAAACCGTCACTGTTGGAACCAGCCGCATCAGTGAACGCATGGAAGGAATTTTATTTGATGCCCTGACAACGGAAAAAATCAGCATTTCTCAGTTAACCGCCCGCAATATTATTGTATTGAAAAAATTGCAGGATATCATCCACGAGATTACCGGCTCCATCCTCTATCGGATAGAAGGATTAAATCTTTTGGGAGAACCGGTTGCTGAAACCACGATAAACGTTGTCGCTAAAAGAGGCGCCGTTAAGAAGATCCCTTCGCGGGTTGAAACCGATGCCCAGTTGAAAGGAACCAAACGCATCATTGTCAGACAGGGTAATGTTTATATCGGCAAAGGACGCAAAGACGCGCGCAGCCTCGTGGCAATACCGATCCTTTCCAGTTCACCGACTTCACCGAGCATCATCGAACATCTGGTTCTGTTGCATGTTACTTTTAAAGAAAACATCCCGCTGGGTGCCAAAATCAAGGCCCTGGGCGGAAAGTACGAACACATCCAAAATATAGTCCAGGAAAACAGCATCACCTGGGAGGATCAATTGCTTGAACTCATCGAAGTCGAGGAGTTGTTTGGAAGATCCGCTGAAAAGGTGGGTGAATTTATCGCATCACACGTAAGCGCCTAAATTCTCGCAACTTCAACCGTTCAGCTTTTTTTATACCGTTTCCCATAATAATGTTCCGAAATAAGGAAGTGCGGCCGCAATACCAACCCACCATCCATCAAATTTTCGACCGCCAATGCGATTCAGCATATATTAAAAAAAGTGCACAATAATCTTTATTAAAATTGACATCAAACCGAACTATGCTATAATTTGTATACTAAAGTGGATATGTACCCTTTGGGTCTTTTGCGGTACTTAAAAAAATCAAAGCGCGGACAG
>JAQYWI010000020.1 GCA_030145015.1 Desulfobacterales bacterium | reverse complement strand
CTTCCAACCCTGTCAAATCAAGTATGAGTCATCGCAAAAATTCATTTATATTTTCCGCTTGACATCAAAAAAATAGAATGTGACTTATATTTCAGTTGCGAGTCCATTCTTAAATATGGTTTAAGATGGGTTTTTGGTGTTTAGCTACCTAACTATAACGGCGGAGGATCGATCAAAGATGGCAAAAAAAGAGCAAAAGAAACCTTCAAAAAAATCTCAGACAAAAGGGGCTGCTAAGGCTAAAAAAGCGGGGGCCAAGGCGAAAAAAGCTGCGGCTCCGGCTAAAAAAACAGCAGCGCCGAAGAAAAAAGCAGCACCGAAGTCAGCAAAAGCAGCGAAATCTTTTTCAGTTGCTGAATTTGCCGACATGACCTATCTAAGCGAGAATGGTGTCATGCAATGGCTGAAGCAGGGGCTGCTTATAGGCCAGCAGAATGCCAAGGGCGCCTGGCAGGTTGATGCCTCGAATCTGGAGGTCCCCAATGTAAAACGATTGGTTCGGTAGGGCCAGGGTGTCGGGTTTCGGGTTTCAGGTGTCAGGTGTCAGGCTATAGATATTCGTATGGAAATAAAATAGAGATTAGAGCAACAAGCAAAAAAATAAGGGAGACGGATCAGAAACAAATTCATGGGCCATCTCCCTTTTTAATTGTTTAACACCCATTTGGGCTGTCAAACCGGGTGGGTTTCATGAAACGCCTTCATCAACGGAATGACCCAACCCGAGTCTTTGGGCATATGTTGGGCAGCGCCGAAGAAGCTTTGCCTGTCGGGAACCTGGTCGCCCTTAACATTGTCGATATATCTCAGGCTCTGTACAATCCCCATTTCAAAATGGGGTTGAATTCCCCACACCGGTCTATCCTTTACCTTAAATGCAAGAATGTCGCATTGCTTTGATCGTGCGATAATGGTGGCCTTTTCTTGCGGCAGCGTGCAGACTTCATCATAATGAAAAATAAATGAATGGATCGTGCGCCCGGATTCACCCAACAATGGATCACTGGAAACGATTTGAATATCCGGCCATCCGATTTCCGGTTTTTCCCTTTTTCTGACAGCATCCATCCCGAATAACGATCGCGCAATAATCTGGTGCCCGAAGCAGCTGCCCAGGATCACTTTACCCTTGCTCACGGCTTTCCGGATAAAATCTACTTCAGCCCGCATCCATTCGGTATCATCCAGAACACTGGCAGCAGACCCGGTGATCAGAATATGCGAATAGGAATCCAATTCATGCGGCAATTCGCCGGCTGAAACGCGAAATAAGTCGTATGGAAATAATAATAAAGCCTCCCAATATATTAAGGGGCGGTACGTATCATTATGAAGTGAATTGTCCAAAAACAGAATTCGGTTCATGGGTACTATCTCCGGTTGAAGGCACTTTAAAATGGATAAAAACCCCGGGTAATTTGCAATATCTTTACCGGCGCCTTATTTTTCTGAATAGCCGGATTTAAATAATTTATCAATACCGCAAATTTCAAGTCCCGGGTATCAGTTTTTTTTACGATTTTATGAAATAATCCGTTTGACCCAAACGAGACAGGATTTGACACCGATGAAAAAACAGTGATAGTCAGAAGCAGAAACCCGCTTTGAGGAGGCCCATCATGACAATTGAGGTAAAAAATGAAACCATCCAAATTGAACGCTACGAATTGGGTCCCTTTGGAACCAATTCATATATCTTGACCTGTTTAAAAACAGGCGACAGCGTTGTCGTTGATGCACCCGGTGATGCGCCAAAAATATTGGCGCAATTACAGGACACGAACCCAAAATATATTCTAATGACCCACAATCATATGGATCATACCGGTGCGCTTGCGGAATTAAAATCAGCCCTGAATGTCCCGATTGCAGCCCACGCCGCAGATGCGGACAGACTGCCGCTTGCACCGGATATGATGTTAGCTGACGGCGATGGCGTAACGTTTGGAAATATCCACTTTACGGTCATGCACACGCCGGGACATACGCCGGGGAGTCTTTGCTTCTATACGGAGGGATACCTGATATCCGGCGATACATTGTTTCCGGACGGGCCGGGTAAAACCGGATCCCCGGCCGACTTCAGACGGATTGTCGAATCTTTACAACGTAAAATTTTTGTCCTGCCCGAGGACACCCAGGTGTTTCCGGGTCACGGCGGGCACACCGTTTTGAAGAAAGAAAAAGAGGCCTATGAAGCCTTTGCCGCCGGATCCCATGACCCGAATCTCTGCGGCGACGTGCTCTGGTCGAAGTCCTAAAATGTCACTGGCGGCTGGCTTCTGGTCGCCGGCTGTATGTTACTCGATACCGGATTCTAATCAGCCGATTCAGTTGATCAGTTAAATAGTCGAATCGTCAAATAGTTAAAAATGGATTGGATCCTCTGACTAATTGACTATTCAACTAATCAACTATTTTACTATGACCTCCGTCATCTGTTTGCTGACCTCTATCCTCTGAAATCTGAACACTACCATACGATCTCCTCGCGGTGGAAGGCTTCGGCCAGGTCAAAATCCTCGCCTTCGGCCAAATCACTGCAGCGCTGTCTCAGCCAATCCTCAAGGTCCGTAACCTTCATCGAGCTTACCTGGCTTTCATGGCATCGCAGGGCGGCCAGTTTAAGTTCAAATGTGTTCGTGATGTCGGAAAGATAGTTGATATTTTCCGAAGCCCAGAACAGCATCTCTTTGACTTTGTGGGGCTGCAGGTCTTCTTCGAGTAATTCCGGATAAGCCAGATGATCCCTGGCATAGGGGAAAACAGCATCGAGGGTGACCTGACCGGCGATACGGTGATCCCGATGCCAGATATATCGGCGGTAAGGGTCGGCGGTAACAACCGTCTCCGGCCGATACCGCCGGATCATGCGCACAATTTGTTTTCTAAATTCCGGCGTGTCTTCAAGCCCCTGGTCCGGATTGTCCAGGAATACCACCTCGCGCACTCCCAGAACGTCGGCAGCAGCCCGTTGCTCGCCCTGCCGGATCTCAGCCAGCTGCTCGGGCTTTAGATTCGGATCACTGGTACCTTTGTTTCCATTGGTACAAACTACATATACAACCTGCTTTCCTTGCTTTGTCCATCGGGCCACTGTCCCGGCAACCCCGAATTCAGCATCATCCGGATGGGGAGTTACCACAAGTATATCCGCTTGTTCCGTCACGCCAAACCTCCTTGTTCGATTTTACTAGAAGCTATCCCGTAATTATCAGTTCATTTTCGAAGACAGAGACATAAAGTCCCAACGGTGCTTTAAAGTTAAAAGTGCCTAAAGTTATGGTGTCGCTTGCGCTCCATCTTTTAATAAAATTGGTCGTTAGACCCTGTCGTTAGACCCTGTCGTTAGACCCTGAGGCTCTCGAAGGGAGGCTCTCGAAGGGAGGCTCTCGAAGGGAGGCTCTCGAAGGGAGGCTCTCGAAGGGAGGCTCTCGAAGGGCAGAATTCCTTAACTTTAGGCACTTTAGTTCACTTGTCACTTTAGCGCACTTGCTGTTATAAGCATTTTTTATCGGTTTAAAACTTTACCCGGGGATCAAATTGCTTTATAGATTTTAAAGATTACCTTTAAGTGACAAATCTGTATTAGAGGTTAAAAATAAAACCGTTTTCAACAACATCAAGCCAATACCTAAATCTTGCATGAAAATTAATGATATGGCTGGCGGATCTTATATAATTCGCAACTATTCCTCCGACGATTTTGACAAATACTTACAGCTGCATGTTGAATCTGAACAGCTTGAGCCTTCAGGGCGCTCTATATCCGCACAGGGCTTGAAAGATAATATAGGGCGACCGGGCTTTGCACCGCAAAAAGATTTATTTGTTGCCGAGTTTAATGCAACACCGGTCGGCTACTTAAGCGTTACCCTTGAGCCGGAAATTCAGCGTGCCTTGCTGGAGGGCCTGGTCCATCCGCGGCATCGCCGCAAGGGAATCGCAACAAAACTATTCTCCAGCAGCATGCAGCGCGTCAAGGCGACGGGTGTAAAGGCTGCCCAAATCAGTGTTTCAGAAAATAACGCGGCCGCCAAAAGCCTCCTGACGAAATTAGAATGCCAATTCATCCGCTATTTCTTTGAAATGAAGCTGGATATTCAAAACACCCGGCAAGCGGCTGCCAGACGGGACTCCATTACCAGCCGGAGGTTGAAACCTTCAGAGGAAAGCCTTCTGACAGAAATCCAGAATCGCTGTTTTGCCGACACCTGGGGCTTTAACCCCAATACCACGGAAGAAATTGCCTACCGCCTCAATATGCAGGGCCGTTACCCGGATGATGTTATTTTAACCTTCCTGGAAGACGGGCTGGCGGGTTATTGCTGGACGCTAATAAACACTGAAGAGAATGCAAAAAGAGAAAAAAAGAAAGCCTTGATCCATATGCTGGGGGTAGATCCGGCTTATCGCAACCAGGAAATCGGCAAGGCCATATTGCTAAATGGATTAGAAGACCTCAAGGGCAAGGGTGTGGATATCGTCGAACTCTCGGTAGACAGTCAAAACCCGGCCGCCTGTTCGCTTTACCAATCGGTTGGGTTTGAGGTTTATGCCAAAACGGAATGGTATCAAAAGGCGGTGGTTTAATACGTTTCGAGTTTCGCGTTGCGAGTTACGGGTTAAAATAATGCAGACTAAACTCTGCAATGCATGACTCGCAACCCGTAACACGTAACACGCAACGATTGAACGAACTCAATGCTCCAAAATTAGTTAAATTAAAAACACCCATCCCAGATTATCTACTTTTAGGTTCTAGAAGCGTTCCCTATCTTGACATATAACCCCGCCTTTTATACTACCCTTCATTAGGTTTTCTCACTTTATTGTTGGACTCAAAAACGATCGCTCTAAAATATGCACCCTTTGGCCATTTTGCTCGTGCTGCTTTCGGCAGCCATGCACGCATTCCGCAACTTTTTTAACAAAAAAGCATTGGACAAACAGGCTTTCGTGTGGTGGTACGAAGTCTTCGGGCTTATCTTTTTTACGCCCCTCTTTCTTTTTACGCTGCTTCACGACGGCACGAACACGCATATTTCAATAGTGTTTATCTTTCTTTCCGGTTTCGTTCACTTTATTTACTGGTATTTTCTGAGCAAAGCCCTGGAAAAAGGGGATCTGTCCCTGATCTATCCGGTCATGCGGTCTTCCCCGGCATTGGTTCTCATATTTTCAATAACAATCCTCGGAGAAGATGTAAGTGTTCTCGGTGTAACCGGCATTTTGCTTGTCGCGATCGGCGTCTATACCATCAACATGGAGAGCCTGGTTTTATCAGAGCTGTTGCGGCCTTTTCGCGCGATAACCCGTGATCACGCCATCCAGTTCGCCTTTTTGACGCTATTTTCGGTAGCCTGCTATACGCTGGTGGACAAAATCGCCGTCAGCCAAATGCACCCGGTCATCTTTGCCTATATTTATCCCTGGATCAGCCTCAGTTTGTTTAGCGGCTATATCTTTAAAGCAAAATCCAGCGACGTATTAAAAAAAGAATGGGCCCTGCACAAAGGTTCAATTCTGGTCTGCGGCGTATTGTCGATTTTCGGATACTTCCTCATCCTACAGGCCTTCACCATGGAGCGCATGAGCTATGTTGTCGGTCTCAGACAACTTAGCATTGTTTTTGCCGTTTTGTTGGGGGGGCATTTGCTGAAGGAAAAGAATAAAAAAATCCGGATCGCCTCATCGATTATCATTTTTATAGGCGCCTATCTGATCGCGATAGCAGATTGATAGTTGATCCCGAATAAACCGGACCCCTTCAGATGCCTTTGATTCTGGAATTGCAGGCTTCAATTCGATTCCATTCGCAGCTGTATTATGGGGACTTTATTATTGACTTGACACCCGCATGCCTTTCGGTCAAATAATATTTAAAAAGCAGATTCCTGCTGTTTTCAAAGCGAATTGATATCTTTTGGCGGTTGATGGGGACCGCTGATATCAATCCGGCACTCCAATCCACTCGCGAGTTTTTATGAACAGTGTCCACCAGGCCCGGGCAAGTATCCCCGGCCATGTTTTTATCTTACTCACTATTTTGGTGGTTTTTATGACGAAAACTTCACATGCAAACACCCTCATGGATTTAGGCGCCCGGATTCCCAAACAATTTAAGAGCTGGACGGCGGAGCCCAAGGATCGCCTTTACGATGAAGAAACCATTTACAGTTACATTGATGGCGGTGCCGAGCTCTACAAAGCATATAACATGCGGCAATGCCTTTCCCGTCGTTATAAAGCAGCCAAGGGGCCCGCCATTATTTTGGACATTTTTGACATGGGAACGTCCGATGATGCTTTCGGCGTCTTTACCCACGACACGGATGGAAACCTGATCGATATCGGCCAGGATGCCCGCTATCGGTCCGGGTGGCTCAGTTTCTGGAAACACCGCTATTTCGTCTCGATTTATGTGGAAAAAGAAACGGATGCGGCTGAAAAAGCGGTCAAGGCGCTGGGACGGGAAGTTGCCGCGAGTATTGCGGAAAAGGGATTCAGACCCCGCATCCTGCAAAAGCTGCCTTCCGAAGGGCTCGTATCCGATAGCGTCCGCTATCTCCACCACCGCATTGTACTGAATTATCATTTTTATATTTCGGACGAAAACATTCTTAATCTTTCGGCTAAAACGGAGGCGCTTCTTGCGAATTATAAAGTAGGTGCTGAGGCAGCCCGTTTGCTTTTGATATCTTACTCCAATCTGAAGGTGGCAAAAAAATCGCTGAAGGATTTTTCAAAACATTATCTGCCGGATGCAGATAAAACCGGATTCGCCAAAATTGAAAATGGAAAAATTGCTGCGGCATTCCTAAAAGATAAGCTGCTGACAATTATTCTCGAATCCGACAGCCGCCGTCTGGCGGAGAGATTGTTAGAGCCGTTTTTATGAAGTCTGAAACAAGTTTAACCGGAATATCAAAATGACAGAAAAAAAACGCGTAATTACTCGCAGAGACTTCCTGCGTACCGGCTCATATGTGGTCATGGGCAGCTTAATGGGCATGTCGCTGCCGAAAACGGTGTCCGCCGGAGAGACCCAAAAGAGTAAAGTCGTTTTGATACGCGATGACAAGGTCGTTAATGGAAATAGTTTGAGGCCCGACATTTTAGGAGAAATGTTCGACCAGGCCGTATCTGTCCTGTTTGATACGGCAGTCCCGCAATCGGCCTGGCGACAGCTGGTGAAACCCGCCGACATCGTCGGCATTAAAAGCAATATATGGCGCCCGCTGCCGACTCCTGCAGCACTGGAAGAAAGAATAACAGCGCGTTTGATAGAGGCGGGCGTCGCGGAACATAATATCTCTGTTGACGATCGCGGGGTGGGTCACAACCCTGTATTTGTGAATTCAACAGCACTGATAAACATACGCCCCATGCGGACCCATCACTGGTCCGGCCTGGGTACGCTGCTTAAGAATTATATCATGTTTGTCCTGAAGCCGTGGATGTACCATGGTAATGCCTGCGAGAGACTGGGCAGCATCTGGCTAAAGCCCGCTGTTAAAGGCAAAACCCGCCTGAACATACTGGTGATGCTCACGCCTCTGTTTCACGGCATAGGCCCTCATCACTTCAGCAGCAGCTACCTCTGGACCTATGGCGGTTTGATCGTGAGCGCGGATCCCGTGGCAGCCGATGCCACCGGTGCCCGGATCATTCAAGCGAAACGAAATGAATATTTTGGCGAGGACAAACCCATCAGTCCGCCGCCCCGGCATATTGAAGCCGCTGATATCAAGTACGCATTGGGCAACAGCCATCCGGATCGCATCGAGTTGATCAAGCTGGGCTGGGAGAAAGATATTTTAATTTAATAGATGAATCCTTTACCCCCAAAAACGATGTCCAGCCGGGAGCGCTTTCGGGAAACAATGGGCTATGGCCGGCCGGATCGCGTCCCCTATTTTGAAGAAGGTATCCGCGGGGACGTTCTGACAGCATGGCAAACACAGGGGTTGGCCAAAGCCGCGGACCTTGCGACACTGTTTCCTTGCGATCACCGCGAACGACTCCAGGTGGACCTGGAACCCCGCCCTGAACTCGTATCCAAACTCGATAAGATTACGGATCTAAAAAAGTTTCGCAAGCGCCTGGATCCTGATGACAAAAAACGGCTCCCGCAAGAATGGTCCGCGCGGGTAAGAAATTGGCAATCAAGAGACCATGTGCTGATGCTGTACGTGCATCGTGGGTTTTTTAAAACAATGGGTGTGCGTCATTGGCGGTCGTTTAGCGACGCGATGGTGTTGCTGGTCGACCAGCCGGATGTGGTTCGCAAACGAATGCAAATCCAGGGTGAATTTGCGGCCCGCTTGAGCGATCGGATCCTGAGTGAGGTCGAAATCGACGCGGTGGTTTTCAGTGAACCCATCGGCGGAAATGATCGGCCCTTGATTTCACCGCTGATGTACGAAGAATTTGTGCTGAAAAATTATGAGCCGGTCCTTGAGGTTCTCCGCCGCCGCAAGGTGAAGACGATTTGTCTGCAGACCTTTGCCAATGCCCGCCTTCTTATCCCCAGCATTCTTCGATGGGGATTTAACTGCCTGTGGGCCTGTGAGGTCAATATCGAGACAATGGATTACCGGAGCCTGCGCCGGGAATTCGGCCGCGACCTGCGCTTGATCGGCGGCATCGATCTCGATGCCCTGCGTAAAGATAAAGAGGCGATCCGGCGGGAAATCGAAGAAAAAGTTCCCCCTTTAATTGCAGAGGGCGGCTACATACCGCTGGCCGACGGCCGTGTTCGCGCAGATGTCCCATTTGAAAATTATGTCTACTACCGCCGGCTGCTTGAGAAAGTCACCCAAAGATAATACGGTGTAGAACAAAAATTGTCCGTGGTTGTCTGTGTAGGGCCTGCCGCGGCGACTTGTCCCGGCGTAGTTTTAACGAAGACGGGCCTGCCGAGGCGTAGCTCGCCAGAGCGAAGACGGGTCCGTGGCTAAACATAAAAGGAGAAGATTATGCCGATAGCTCAAAAAATGATCAAAATGGTCGAAGGTATGGAAATGGTCAAAAAGATGTTCGAAGAGGGCGCCCGCCTGAAAGCCGAACACGGAGCCGAGAATGTCTTTGATTTCTCGATAGGAAACCCGGATGTCCCGCCACCGCCGGAATTCAAAAAAGTTCTCAAGGACCTGGTGAATGACGAATCCCTCTACCACGGGTATACGCCGAATCCCGGATACCCTCACGTCCGGCAGGCCGTCGCCGATTATCTGAACAGCCAGCACGATGTCAGCCTTAACCCGAATTTTATTGTCATGACGGTGGGAGCTGCCGGCGCGTTAAATGACGCTCTGAATGCGGTCATTAATCCCGGAGAGGAAATTTTGACACCCTCCCCTTACTTTATCGGCTACGACCATTATGCCTTCATTGCCGATGCTGTGATTAAAACCACACCCACCGATGCCGACTTTCACCTTGATGCGGCCGCGATCGAGTCCGCCATCACCGCAAAGACCCGTGTGATGCTGATCAATTCCCCCAATAACCCCACCGGGGTCGTCTATTCAAGCGAAGAGCTCGCCGAACTCGGCCGGGTGCTGGATGCCGCCAGCCAAAAATTCGGCAAACGAATTTATATCGTGTCAGATGAGCCCTACCGCAAGATCGTTTATGATGTAGACGTACCCTCAATATTTCAGGCCTATCCGCATTCAATTATTGTGTCCTCTTATTCCAAGGAGCTGTCGCTGGCCGGCGAACGCATCGGTTATCTGGCCGTCAACCCGGAAGCCGAAGACGCCGGACAGGTGGCCAGCGCCGCAGCGGTTTTCAACACCATGCTGTGTGTCAACGCACCCAGCCTGCTGCAGTTGGCTGTCGCCCAGCTTCAGGGTATCACGGTAGATGTATCGATCTACCGGCGCCGGCGGGATATGTTATGCCGGGGCCTGGCTGAAATCGGCTATGAATTTAACGTGCCGGAAGGCGCTTTTTATTTATTTCCCAAAAGCCCGATTGCCGATGACGTTGAGTTCACCCGGATATTAAAAGAAGAACTGATCCTGACTGTACCGGGTACCGGCTTTGACGGACCGGGCTATTTCCGTCTCTCATATGCCGTGCCGGATTCAACGATTACAGGGTCTATGGCTGGTTTCAGGCGCGCGTTTGAGAAAGTTCAAAAGAAAAGTTAGTCATCGGACGTGTGAAATAACTCACCTTAAAAACGCTGCCGGACTAACCCTTCACATCTGCTAGATCCATCCTTATTATTAGAAGTGTTTTCAAAACCCCATCTAAGGCCCAATGGCTGCGTTGCATGCCTCCGATAAATGCTCACATACCCATGTATGCTGCGCTTTCTCGATCGGCCTGCGCCTTGATGCATACATTAATCTGTTTAGATCAGACATGTAATCCCGCTTCAGCGGGGCCCTTGAACCTGATCTGAGGTTTTGAAACCACTTCTAAAAAGCCCTAATTCCGAGCTACTTTACCTGGATTTTGCCCGAGTCGGAGGCTTCCATATTCATATACGAACTTGCTGTAATTAAATAACAAGAAGCTTCTCATCTATTTTCATGCAAGATTCAGGTATCAACTTGCGGTGTTTAACAGGAGCAGGAAATATGTATATCAAAATGTCAGATTTTTTTATGGGCATGGGTAAGAATTTTACCATGGAAGTATTGGATATCGCCGAAAAGTTGTCTCAAAAAGAAGGCGATCTTCTGTTTCACGAAGGCGATCCGGCCGCTCATTTTTATGTTTTGCTACAAGGCAGAGTGAAGCTCAGCCTGGGCGACACCGGACCGGTAGTCTACATGGCGCGTCAGCCGGGGGAGATCATCGGCTGGTCGGGACTGATCGGGCGGGATGTTTATTCGGCAGCAGGCGAATGCCTGGAAGCAACCAATCTGCTGAAGTTCGATCGGAATAATTTCCTTGAAATTCTGAAAAAATATCCCCAGAACGAAGCCCTGCTTTTTAAACGCCTGGCAGAGATGCTGGGCAATCGCCTGCTCGAGCTTTATCCTGCCATCTCTTAATTTAGAACCAGCGTTTTAAGGTGAAAGATTGTAAGGACGGAGAATTTTCGATAGCGGAATGTTGGCACTCTTTGCGGTCAGAATAATTAAAAAAGGCGAAGCCAAAAATTGGCTTCGCCTTTTTTACTTATGGCTCCCTGAATGCCGTTGTTCTCGTGCGTGGTCATTCGCCTTGTTAGTTTGAAGCCCGCAGGGAAGATGCACGCACATTCGAGAGACCATTAAGATGTTAACCATGCTTTTCTATATATCTATACAAATAGCATGCCAAATGCGATGAAATATCAACGATTTGTCAATATTTTAAATAATTTCATATAGTTAAATAAACACCCCGCTAAACCCGACAAAGGGACTATGAATTTTTATTCATACCGGATTGTGAAAATATTTACACAATCGGCAAAATTTTGACGGTTATCAAACAAATAATCCGCCGCAGGCGGAACCGAAATTCAAAAGGCGCTTATCCGGAAAGTCCAAGTTACCATAAAAAAAACCCCTGTGGGAGCGGCTTCCAGCCTCGAAATTAAATTATCGCGGCTGGAAGCCGCTCCCACAACCAATACAACTTGTTCTTTCCAGATAACCGGAATTCAAAATATCAAACTGTTTGAGTCATTGATAAATTGCGATTTGAGATTTATTTGTAATTTGGTGCTTGGAACTTGGAATTTTATTATTGGGGATTTAATCGACTTTAATTTTGAAAAAGTAGAATGGATGGGGGCGTAAATTATGAAATTATCGGCAGGAGAAAGAGGTGCCGACCCCTTTCTCCGGTTAACAACACTTTTTTAAATTTTTTGAGAAAGCTTCTATTTTGATTTTACAAAAGGAAATATATCCGTATATCCGGTAATATCCGTAACCAAGAGTATAACAAAAACCAGAAAGACGACAATTAGCAACGTCGTAAAAAATCCGCCGCCGGCAGGTATCTGATCCAGTTGATCGGCAACAAATCGCGCTTCTTCTTCGGTCAGGCTATCAATACGGTTCTGGGCCTCCCGGGGATCGATGCCCTGTGATACCAGGGTGTTTTTTACATCTTCACGGGCCAGAAAGGTTTTGAGATACTCACGGGCATTATGCCCTCGCTCCGAATCGACGACCGCTTCGGTCTCGATCATGGCTGCCATCGCCGATTGAAAAGGGCCGGACAGCATGAACATAAATATTGCCAGCAAAAAGCCTATTGGTTTGAGAATTTTCCGAAACCGTTTCATATCTGACCTCCTAATAGAAAGTTGACGCCTATATATTGAATTCGCATATGGATGTCAATTGCTATTTGCCGCAAAGGAATGCTGAGATTGACTTTAACACCAAATTTTAACAAAATAGTGTACCAACCTAAATCCAAAAGGGTTTAATCATGAAAGCCGGGTCGATTGCTATAATATTTGTAAGTCTCATTCTAACTGCAGGCGCTTACGGATTGCCTGAAACGCTTCCCGCCAGCCAAAGCCCTCCAATGAATTCTAACGGCCTCTTCCTGGCCTTAAAAAATCCGGATGAGGATTTTAATAAAAATCAATCTGAGATTTCTGCAATTCGCTGGTATCAAAGAAAAAACCCTGAAAAGTTAAACGGCGTGGCCCTCGTCATTCACGGACTAAATTCCCGGCCGGACAAAATGGAATCCATTATCGCAGAAATGACGGCAGCAGGAATTGACTGTTTAAATCTTTCTTTGCGCGGTCATGGTGAAAACTATTCTCAACTCAACGATACCGACAGCGCAGAAGCACGCATGCAGGCCTTCAAATCCGTTTCATATCAACTGTGGAGAACTGAAACCTATCAGGCCTATCAACAGGTTAAAAAAAGAAGCAAGCGCTATGGGACCTGTCTGTTCTTTGTCGGCTTCTCAATGGGCGGATTGCTTGGCGTTGACCTGTTCACGTCAAATCCACATATAAAGTTTGACAAAATGGTCCTTTTTGCTCCGGCCCTAAAAATGCATAAGCGCAATTTTCTTTTAAAAACGATGTCGCCATTTGAGGGACTGGTTGTTCCAAGCTTTGCCCCCGCGTCTTACCGTGCAAATAAAGGAACACCCATGGCCGCTTACAATGCCTTATTCGAAGCATCCAAGCATTTTGAAAAACATCCGGATCCTAAAATAAACGTTCCGACGGTGGTTTTTATCGATAAGCAGGACGAGCTTATTTCATTTTCCGGACTTCAAAATATGATCCGGAAACTAAACCTTGATCAATGGAATTTACATCCTGTGAAGAAGGACCAGACGGCGACTGAAATAGAAATGCATCATATTCTTATTGATGAAGCAGCCGTCGGAAAACACATGTGGAAGGAGATTGTGGATACAACCATCACGCATTTGCTATATGGACCCGCAGCGTGTGTTCCGGATAGATAGGTTGGTCCGTTGAACGGATGGAAAAATACGGCATCATTGATCCCAGGCGCCGGGATGCCACAGGTAGTAGAAGCCGGTTTGTAACGGCGCCAATGCGCCGGGAAGGTCCAATGATATAATCGACAGACCGCCGCCTTCATAACGAGATGTAGCAGTGTTGTATAGGTTATCATCCGGATACTCTGTTCGGCGATAAACCACAACCTTTGCATCGACCGGCAGTTCCGCCAGCTTTTTTGCCTCGCTAACAGCCTCATCAAGATATCCGACGCGGTCGACCAAACCCAAATTTAAGGCGTCCTGCGCCAGGTAAATACGGGCGGAGGAAATTTCCTTTAAGTTCTTTGGGTCAAGTTTGCGATGTTCGGCAATACGATCTAAAAATCGATCGGCCAGCTGATCGATAAGATCCTGGGTAATTTTCTGCTCTTCCTCGGTCGCCTGCCGGAAGGAGGAGCCCATGTCTTTGTTTTTACCCGTTTTGCTTACATTCACATCAACACCAATTTTTTCCATCAGACCGGTCAGATCGGGGCGTAAAAACAAAACGCCAATCGAACCGGTAACTGTGGTTGGGTGCGCCAAAATAAAATCGGCGGGAAGCGAGATATAATACCCGCCGGAAGCAGCCACTCCCATCATGGCAACCACCACTTTGGCTTCCTTGCGTTGTTTAAAGGCCACAATTTCATTATAGATCAGATCGCTGGCGATAACGGATCCGCCGGGTGAATCAATTTTTAAAAGGACGGCTTTCACTTCCGGATCATCTTCAGCCTTTCGGAGCTGAGAGACAATTTCCTGAACCATACTCGGCCGGGTGCGGATAAACTGCTTTTTGGGAGCATCCGAAATCATTCCCCTTAGCGAAATAACCAGAACCTTACCCTTTTCTTTTCCCTGGAGCGTGTACTCTTGCAGTGGATCCGCATAGCTTGGAAAGATTCTAATCTTGGGCGTTTGACAGCCAATTAGAAAGAGAACAACAAATCCGGCAATGATGGACAGTGATCTTCGCATGTTATATTCCTTTAAATTCTTTAGACAGGATTAACAGGATTTACTGGATAAAATTACAGTCGTCAAATTGCTATTTAATAATAAAGATGAAATACCAAAATGCAATATATATGATACTTTGTGCTTGACAAGCAGGCCTGACCCCATAATAAAGCAACTGCCCCAAATAAATTAATCGACTAAATTACAGCAATAAAGATAATCATTATGCCACGCCGCTGGATTGTATTCATACTTGCCACATCGCTTTTTTTCCTATCGCAGTTTTATCGGACTTCCAGCGCCGTTATTGCCTCGGAGTTAATCCGCGATCTATCCCTGGACACGGAGGGGTTGGGATTGATGTCGGCTTCTTTTTTTTATGCTTTTGCAATAACCCAAATCCCCATCATCCTGCTTATAGATAAAGTCGGCCCGCGACGGCTGATGACGTGCCTGACGCTGCTGGGCATAGTGGGTGCGGTCATTTTTTCCCTGGCAGACTCCTTGAGTTTGGGCTTATTCGGCCGCATCCTCCTGGGTGTCGGCATGGCCTGTAATTTAATGGGAACCTTTAAGCTATTAACCGAATGGTTCGAGCCGCTTATTTTCGCCACCCTTACCGGTCTTGTCGTTGCAACCGGCACCTTCGGGAATATCATGGCAACGACCCCGCTGGTGATGCTGGTAGAACAAATCGGCTGGCGCCATAGCTTTCAGTTAATTGCCGCCATCAATCTCGTATTGGTCCTTATGCTTTATATTGTCGTTCGTGACAGGCCATCAGATGCAACCCGTAACGCCTCAAGCATGGAGTCAACTATCAGTTTTAAGCAGGCTTTTTTAAATCTGGCGTTGCTCTTAAAAGAGAGAGATTACTGGATCATCTCGATGACATCTTTTGTTCGCTACGGTACGTTTGCCGCCCTGCAGGCGCTGTGGGCCGGACCGTTTCTGAGGGAAGTCATGGGCTACTCAGCCGTAAAGGCCGGCAATCTCTTATTATTGATGACCACGGGGATGATTATCGGAAGCCCTTTCTGGGGGGCGGTGTCGGACAGAATTTTCAGGACACGTAAATGGATCATCGTTTTTTGCCTGCTCATCGATGGCGGGGTTGCGCTGGTTCTTATGTCAATTCCACCAGATGCCGACCTGATCGTCATCGCCGCATTATTCTTTGCTTTCGGGTTTTTCTCAGCCGCCGGGATGCTGGTGTATCCGCATATTAAAGATCTAATGCCCCAAGAAATGGCAGGGGCGGCCATGACCGGCGTCAATTTTTTCAACATGTTGGGCCCGGCGGTTTTTCTTCATGGGATGGGGGTTATGATGCAAGCCCTTTACCCGGGGGCTTCCCGGGGACCGGCGGCCTTCGACGCATCTTTTTTGGTGTGTACGCTGTCGCTGTTAATCGCAGGGGGGCTTTACAGCATCGTCAAAGAAAAAAAAGAATTTTAATTTAACAAGTCAGCTTTTTTTAGAATGGCTTCAATCTCTGATCTTTCCCGCTCCGAAGAAGGCAGCAGGGGCAGGCGCGGGTCACCTCCGAAATAGCCGAGCATATCCATGGCCGCCTTTAAACCGGGTACTCCGTAAACAGCCGTCACCGCCTGATTGACCGGAAGCATTTTAAGCTGAAGGTCTCTGGCCGCCTCAAAATCACCTGCTTGCACCCGTTTAAATATCTTTACGCAATGCTCCGGTGCGATGTTGGCCAACGCCAGAACCCCCCCCACGCATCCAAGCGTCAGGCCGGCGAACAACACGCCGGCGGTTCCGACCATCACATTAAACCCCCCGGCAACCCCATTTAAAATTTCTCCGAGCTGGATAACATTTGCGGAGCTGTCCTTGATGCCAACAATATTGGGGTGCTTTGAAAGCCTGGCAACAAAATCAGCCGCCAGGTTGATATGGGTAAACTTGGGCACATTGTACAGCAAAATCGGAAGCGGTGATTGATCTGCCAGCTCTGAATAATGCTTCATCAATGCACTTTCTCTCATCCTGCCGGCATAATATTGGGGCGTGACCACCAAAGCGGCATGGGCACCCAGCCTGGCACAATCTTCGGTGAGCCTTAAGGTTTCAGCGGTGGATTCGCAACCGGTTCCGGCGATAATCAGCATCTCATCGGCAGCAGATTGAACAACGCAGTCGACAACCCTGCGCTTTTCTTCCTCAGAAAGATAGACATATTCGCCGTTTGAGCCCAGCACCACAAAACCCTTCAGTCCGGTTCGGTTCCACTTTTCCACATTGGATGCCAGTTTGTCGTAAGCGACCTTGCCGTTGATAAACGGGGTGGTAATCGGAGGGAATATGCCGTGTAAGTCAAGTTTGTCCATTCTCTATTTTTCCTTTTTAATTAGATAAGCCTCAGACCCATCATTTCATCTTATAATATCAGGTGTCAGGTGTCAGTGTTCAGGTGTCAGGAAAATACAGTGGACAGAGACAAAGGGCAGACTGCTTTCTGTTTACTGTCATCTGTTAGCTGACACCTGACACCCGAAACCTGAAACCTAACAGCGCCTGGTGGCTATTTAATCAGTTCAGATATGTGGCAAACCTTGGTGCTCAGGCCGTGTTTGCGCACACCGTATGAGAGATGCATGATGCAGGCCGGGCATGAGGTTACCAACAGATCGGCGCCGGTTTTTTTAAGATTCTCCATTTTCCGATCCAATACCTGCTGCGACAGCTCATAATGCGAGAACGCATAGGAGCCTGCACCGCCGCAACACCAGTCTGCTTCAGGCAGCGGGCGGTATTCAACCCCGGGCAATTGGTTAAGAATTTCAGCGGGCTCTTCAAGCAGCCCCTGGCCCCGGGCGGCGTGACAGGGATGATGATAGGTGACGCTAACGGCCGGATCCGACAAAGGCGCATCCGCTTTCATGGTATGAATCAATTGCACCATATCTTTTACCCGGGCGGAGACAGCCCCGGCTTTTTGATGGTGTTGATCTGCCTCCGGGAAAAGTTGAGGATATTTTTTTAAAAAAGAGGCACAACTGGAGCAATCTGTGACAATAACATCAAATTTTTCAGACGCTAGAATCGATAAATTTTTAACAGCAAGTTTGCGGGCCGCTTTCAAATCACCATAGGACCAGGCGGGCAAGCCGCAACAGCAATTTTCGAGCACATCGACGGTCTGGCCGATTTTTTTCAAAAGCTGCAGGGTCGCTTGCCCGGCATCCTGGCTAATGATATCAACCCCGCAACCCACAAAATAACCGATACGCAGAGATTGACCGTTGCCTTTATGCCTACCGGTTTTGATTTTATCTCTAAAGGCCTGGCTGGGAAATCGCTCGACAATTTCATTGGCATGCACAAAGTCGCGGCCGAAAATTTTCAACAATCCCAGTGCACGCGCCAGATCCGTAGCCCCGGTATTTTTTCCCAGCGCTACCGCCCGGGCGGCCAAATGCAATCGTCGGGGGTAAGGTAAGAGGTGTTCAAACAGCAGGCGGTGAATGGATTTGCGCCCGACCTTTTCCAGATATTCCGACCGGGCCCTGATAACCAGATCGGAAGTAGGGATTGCCGGAAAGCAATTGGCGGTACAGGCACCGCAGAGCAAACAATCAAAAAGGGGTTCTTCTACTTCTCGATTCCAATGCAGACGCCCCTCAATGATGGCGCGCAAAAGGGCCAGTCGTCCGCGAGCCACCCCGGTCTCATGGCCGGTGGATCGGAAGATCGGGCATGCCACCTGACAGAACCCGCAGCGGTTGCAGTGGGAAATTTCGTCGTAGTATTTGGAGATGTCGGTACGATTCATCTGAAATACATCTAACCGGCTCATCTAAATAAACAAACTGTTCGTTGTGTGTCGTCCGTTGGCCGTTGCATAAAATTCCGAATTTAATGAAAGGCCCGATTCAACCACAGACGGCGGACTACTGACAACTGACACTGAGCATTTATGCTCAGACTTTTCCCGGCAGGCGGCCGGGGGCAAAGATATTGTGTGGATCCAGAGCGGCCTTGATGCGATGCATGATTTTCCATTCCGGCCGGGCCGGGCCGAAGACATCGTTGTGCTTCTTAAATTCAACAGGTGCCTTTTCCAGCAACACATGACCGCCCCGTTTAGCGCCAAAATCACAGATTTGCTGCCACCCGTCAGCTTGCATAACTTCAAAGCCGGCAAGTATACGGCCGCATCCGAAATCCAGAAACATTTTGGCATCCCTCAGCCTGCTGCTCAGAAACGCAACAAAGCCGGCCACTTCATCTAGGGGCAGGTCTGCCCGCAGGATAAACGCCGCTTGACCCAGTTCCGTATAAATACCGCCGAAAATTCCATCCTGGACCGCATAGGCCTCCTGGTTTCTATATTCCATTCCGCCTTCTTCCAACAACTTCGCGGTCCTTTTGAGCTGCTCTTCAACGATCTTTTCAAACCCTTCGAATCCGATCAACAGCTTCCAGCTCCAACGTTCGATTTCGGCGTCCTTCCTATTTTCAAGAAGGGCCGCCACAAATACCGGTGACAGGTTCGAGGTTATCACCTTGCCGGCCAATGCGGCACACAGCGCTAACGATCCTGCGGCACTGATGGCCGAACATCGCTCGGGCATTGTCGTAATCCGACTGGTCACTTCCGTGATCAGCCCTAACGTACCCGCCGATCCGATCATCAATCGCGTCATATCGTAACCGGCGACATTTTTGACCACCTTGCCTCCGGTTGAAATTTTTTGGCCGCTGCCATTAATAAAGCGCAATCCGAGTACCAGATCTCGAGGTGCTCTGTAATGCAAGCGCTCCGGGCCGCAGGCTGCCAGGGCCATAATACCCCCGAACGAATGTCCCTGGATCGCAAACGGCGGTCTGATGGGCAGCCATTGATTTTTTTCAGCCAGCTGCAACTGAAGCGTGTCAAGAGACAAACCGGCTCCGGCTGTAATCACTTGATTATTCGGATCAATATCGATAACCGCGTTAAGTCCGGAACTATTTAAAAATTCATTATTGCCGTCGGACAGGTTGCCAAAATGACGCAAGGTGCCGCACCCGGTGGGCAAGAGCCCTTTTCCGCTTGAAACCGCGTGCTGAATTTTTTCGATAATTTCAGCTTCGGCTCCGGCAGCGGTTGTCTCGGTGAGAAACTTCTCAGCGGATTTCGCAGCGGCGGCATTTTCTTTTTGAATGCAGGCGGGGATGACTTTGCCCGGATTAAGGAGGCCTTCCGGATCGAAGGCCTGCTGCAAGGCGCGCTGCGCTGCAAAATCCTGTTCGGAAAAAATCAAACGCATGGCGTCTATTTTTTCCAGACCCACTCCGTGTTCGCCGGAAATGGTGCCGCCCAGCGCCACGCAGGCTTCCATGATTTCCCAGCCGGCCTTTTTAACGCGCTTCAGTTGATCGGCATCGCGTGAATCAAAAAATATCAGCGGATGTAGGTTGCCGTCGCCGGCATGAAACACATTCCCATGTTCAAAATTATGTTTTTTAACAATCGCCGCTACCTGGGACAGGGCTTCGGGAAGCTTTGTACGCGGCACCGTGCAATCGTTGACCAGATAGTTAGGTGCCAGACGTGCAACCGCACCAAACGCACCGCGTCGGCCTTCCCAGAGCCGGTTGCGTTCCGCGTCATCCTTGGCTTCACGAATATCGCGGCATTTATTTTTAAAACACAGCGCGCTGATTTGCCCCGCTTGATCTTTAAGTCCGACAGACAACCCTTCCACTTCAATAATCAGGACCGCCGCCGCATCCCGGGGATAACCGCAAGCGTAACTGTCTTCAACTGCCTTGATAATCGGTGCGTCCATCATTTCAAGCGTAGTGGGTACAATACCCGCAGACACGATATCCGATACCGAGCGCGCGGCATCGGCAATATCATCATATATGACCAACAGGGTAATGATCGCTTCGGGCAGCGGCAGGATGTTGACGGTCACCTCCGTAACGATACCCATGGTGCCTTCACTGCCCACCATGGCACCTCGAAGGTCGTATCCCGGCGGATCGTAGGCAGGTCCTGCGATGCGAACAACCTCACCGGTGGATAGAATCACTTCCATACCCAGAATATGGTTGGTGGTAACACCGTATTTGAGACAGCGGGGCCCTCCGGAATTTTCACCCACATTGCCGCCGAGGGTGGCCACCTTCTGGCTGGCGGGATCCGGTGCATAAAAAAAGCCCAACGGGGCCAGGGCATTTTGAAGTTCGAGATTGGTCACTCCGGGTTGTACGACCGCACAGCGCTGCTGCGGTGAAATATCAATGATGCGGTTTAAACGCGACAGGCAGATGACCACACCGCCTGAAATCAATACCGTGCCGCCTGAAAGGTTGGTGCCAAACCCGCGCGGAACGAACGGAACACCGGCCTGACGGGTAATTTTAACAAGTCGGGCCGCCTCGCTGGTATCGCCCGGGAAGACAACCACACCGGGTTGCCCTTTCGCCAGTGAAGCATCGTAGGAATAGAGTTCGGTCTCCACGTTGGAAACCGATACCTGGCTAGAGCCGACAACCCGCCGAAGATTGGAAATCAATTCATCGCTCAGCATTTATCTACCTAAAGTGCGAAATGACTAAAGTGATCTAAAGTGCCTAAGGTTAAGGACTTCTGCCCGTCGAGAGCCTCAGGGTCGAACGATCATTTTTATAAAAGATGGAGCGTAGCGACACCACAATTTTAGTCACTTCAAACTTTAGTTCACTTTAGCTCACTTTTCCCAATTACCTCCATCAGGCATTCAGCAGCGACATTGCAGCTTCCGACCCGGCCGCCAAATCGGTTTTATAATCCTGTATGGCCAGAGCCCGGCTGATGGCAGACAGAAAAAACAGGACATTTTCGGCTGATGAAGAATATCCCATCAACCCAACACGCCACACCTGACCTGCGAGTGCTCCCAATCCGGCACCGATTTCAAGATTGAACGTCCCCAAAAGATAACCCCGCACTTTGGCCTCATCTATCCCTTCTGGAACTCGAATCGTATTCAGGGTCGGCAAACGGTACTCAGCTTCGACCAACATCTCCAACCCCATGGCCTCTACGCCGGCAACCAGTGCCCGATGGTTGCTTAAATGTCGCTCAAAACGATTCTGCAGCCCCTCTTCTTCAATTAGCAAAAGTGCTTCTAAAAGGGCATAATTCAGGGTGCTTGAACTGGTGTGATGATACATTCTGGTAGATCCCCAGTATTTCTCCAGCAGGGTAATATCAAGATACCAGCTGCGGATCGGATGCTTGCGGTTCCTGGCCGCTTCAAGAGCCCGATCGCTGAATGTCACCGGTGCCAGGCCTGGCGGACAACCGATGCATTTCTGGGAGCAGCTGTAAGCGGCATCCACTCCCCATTCATCCGCCTTTAACTCCACACCGCCGAGTGATGTCACCGTATCAAGCAAGATCATCACGCCATGTTCTTTTGCCAGACTGACAATATCGTCCATCGGCTGGAGCACCCCCGTAGAGGTTTCGGCATGAACCAGAGTGATGACTTTGTACGCTTTGGCCTTAAGCGCTTCGGCAATCTTTTGGGGGTCGGTCGGCTTGCCCCACTCACTCTCGATGAGGGTCACTTCGGCCTCCTGACGTTCGGCCATCAGTCGGACACGGTCTCCAAAATAGCCATGGACACACACCAGGACCGGATCCCCGGGTTCCATCAGATTGGCCACACAGGCCTCCATCCCCGAAGTGCCCGTCCCCGGTGTTGCATGGGTCACCTGGTTCTGTGTCTGAAACACCTGGCGGAGCCCTTCGCCGATCTGATCTAAAGTCTTAAAATAAGCCGGATCCATATGGCCGATGACCGGCGAAGTCAGCGCCCGATATACCCGCGGATGAATATCCAGCGGGCCCGGGCCCATCAACTTCCTCAAGGGCGCTTCAGTTCGTTTTAATGCCATAACACAACTCCTTTCTTCAATTTTGATCGGTATATGTTGGTCTTAAAAGAAATGGATCGGGTAAAAACAAAATATCAAACACCAGAAGGTATGAATCGCTCACCTCTAATACCGCTCGGAAAACGCGAGTATAGAGAGTTAATGCGTATGTGTCAATAAAGAGTAACAAGTCTGTTTTTGAGATGGCGTTGTAAAAGGGAAAAAATCAAGAAACCAAGGAAATAGAATACAAGAGGACTGAGCGCTGAGGACTGAGGTATGCGCAAAAATGTTTCATTCCGCATTCCGCAATCCAAAATCCAAAATCAAAAGGCTATCCGGAAGGCTGTTTCAGCCGTTTGAGGCGTTCCTTGGAAAAATCATACTCCAGCCAGGTGTCAAGAAATGAGCCCAGCGCCTCGCGGTAATGTTTAATCGCCTTTTGCTTATCGCCACTGCCCTCAGACCACAGTCCCAAAGCGGTGTGGGCGGTGATAAGGTTCTCGGGGCTTCCACCGGCCTGCTCTATGAGTGATTTTTCAGTCTGCTTGCCCAAAAGATAATCGCTGATGGTCAGGTACCATGGATCCATGGTCCGGCTGACAAATTCCCGGAGGCTCGTTTGCGTCTGATCGGCGAGCCCCTGGTGGTGTAAAATCCCGGCTTCCAGAATTCCCAAACTCATCCGATCCGCGTTTTGGCGGCCATCGCCTTTGAGAAACATACGGGTGTACTCCAGGGATTGCGACCAGTCTTCGTCGGCAGCGCTGTAAAAGGCCAGGGTTACGAAAATTTTTCGGTTTTGGGGATATAATTCGGATATTTTTCTGAGGGCCTCCCGTCTTTCTTTAATCGCAGCGGCCTCATCCATAAACGCCATCATCAACGGCAGTAACTCGGTTTCACGCTTTGCTCCCGCTTCCAGTGCTTGCTTGACGACTTTATCAAATGCCTGAATATCTTCATTGTATTTTGACCACTGCGCCTTCGTTTTCAGCCCTTTCTGCCGGCGTTTTTGCAATTGTTCCAGCTTGGCACGCGCCAACAAAAACTCCCAGGCACTCGGATCGGCGGCAAGCACGGATTCTCTCAGCAGCTTTTCGGCTTCTTCCCAATCCTGGCCTTTGGCCCGCAGAAGGCTGACCGCATAATGAAGCCAGCTTTTTTCAGCCGACGTATGCCAGCCCCCGAGGGCAGAGACCTCGTCGATTAAGCCCTCCAAAACTCGAACCATATATCCCTGAAATTCGCCCGGAGACCGCCAGTCCTGCGCCAGTAATGCTTCGCGGTGAGCACTCGTGGTGCCTTCGCCCTTGAGCCAGTCAATTAAAAAAAGCATGAGCCTGGCCTCGGGGTTTTCAGCATCCATGGAAAACGTTTGGGAAAACAGCTTGCCGGCGCCGGCATTATCTCCAGTGCAATAATGCATCATGCCGGCCGCCATAATCATCTCCGGCTGCTGGTTGCCTTTTAGCTCTTCATCGGCCAGGGCCTGCGCTTCGGCCCAAAGACCCCGGGTCGCCTTGTCCTTAATCTGCACCAGGGTATCCTCGATTGAAAAATCCAGTACGCCATTCCACTTCGCCTGGCCGGATTTTAATTCATCGAGGAATTTTACGGCGTTTGTAATGGGCAAGACCATTCCCAGGTCCCATCGGGGGGTTATCGTCGGCATCAATCCCTGTTCAATATCCATTGCCACACCGGCTGCGATACCGATGACTTTGCCGCGGATATCAATGATCGGGCCGCCACTGTTGCCACCGTAAAGAGACGTGTCCACCTGAATAAGATTTTCAAAGGTACGGCGCACACTGCCGCCGGTCACACTGGCATTGACCGTATCCGCCTGGGTTCGGCTGCCCAACGGAAACCCGATGGCGATGAGCTTTGAAAGCTTGGGAACGCTCCGGGAGTCCAATTTTAAATCCAACGGCAGCGGCATCAGCCCTTCCGGCACCGGGTTAATCTTTATGACGGCAAAATCATCTCTAAGCGGCGATGTGATCACCTGGCGGGTTTGCACCGGCGGTTTGGGCACTCCGGCGATATACAGACGCGGTTCGGACTCTGTGCTGTAAGCACCTTCTAAAAAATACACATCGGTCAGATCCGGACTTTCCATCAGACGGGCGACCCGGTTAAAAGCGCGGGCCCCTTCAAACCACAAAAATATCCGATATTTAAATTTGGGCGACTTACCGCTTTGCCGGAAATGCTGGGCAGTGGCTAACAGGTTTGAATCCTCCAGCCAGGGGCATACCACATGACGGCTGGTCAGCATATGGCCTTCAGCGTCCACCAAAAATGCCGTCCCTTCAGCCATATTACGATACAGGTCCTCGTTATCGACTTCCAACCAATACTCGACCAGTATAAATGCAATCGCCGGGGAATACTGATTGGCGTAATCTTCGAGTCGGTTGGTAGAATCTCCCTTGCGTTGACTGAGTTGAAACCAGGCCAGCACCCCGGCCAGTGATAAAATGATGATTAAAGCGGCCAGCACCCCTTGCCTTGTTTGCAGACCCCGGATCGTCTTTCTGCGGGACACGGCTACTTCGGGCTGGGATATTTCGGCCTTTTCAACTTCGCCTTCATTAAGCCGGGCCAGAGACACGGCCACTTCGGCCATCGAACGGGGCCGTAAGTCCGGATCGTCGGTCAGCATGACCTTAAAAAGGATTTTGGCTTCTTGCGGTAAATCAAGTGCGTCGACCTTGGCCAGAAAGTCGGTGATTTCTAAGTCGGCTGAAAGCAGCTCCACGAAAATTTTACCCAGCGACCAGATATCACTTCTAAAATCAAGGGGACGCTGGTTAACCATATCCGGGTGGCAGTTCAACAGCTTTTTAAGCATCGGGCCGGGACGGTCGAGTTTGGGATCGAAGAAGCGCGAAAGCTTATAGTCGATTTTGACCTCGAGGTTTCCGCTTTCACCCTTAACCAGCATAATGTCATTCAAGATGAGATGGGGAATAAAGTAGCCTTCATTATGAAGCACGGTCAGGGTGGATGCTATCTTAAAAAACAGATCAAAGGCCACCCGGCGATCTTTAAGCCGGCCGGATGTCAGCAACGACCCCCAGCTTTCCGTATCGATCCACTCGCTGATCCGGTACCAGAGCCCATCGGTTGATTGTCTAATGGCATAATGACGCACGAATCCCTTATCCGGCAGCTTTTTGAGGCGCTCGAGCTCCCGCGTGAGCCTTGCGGCCACTTTTTCGTCGACCCCCGATTGGGGCGTAAACAGGCGGATCATGACCATTTCACCGGTGCGCTCACGAATCGCCCGGCAAAGAAAACTGGAATGGCCTTCGTGAAGAATATCCACAATCCGGTAATCGTCGATGTATTTGCGGCCTTCGCCGATTTCGTTTCCGCAGGCCGGACAAAGACTGATCTCTTCGGCAACCGGCTGATCACATTTGGGACAGAGTCTCATAATTTTCTTCTATAATTAGGGAGGATCCATGGGTTAAGGGCACACAAATAAATGGTCAGGCGAAAATGAAACCGCCTGTAAAAAGTTTACTTTCATTTATAAGTAAGAGTCAAGCTCCAGGATGGATAACCTTCGGGGTTGAATATATTAAAGCTAACATTCAAACAGAAGCGTTTGTTTAAATGCAAAGATCAGTGAATTCAATATTTATAAACTTTTCAATATATTATATGTTTTTCAGCGCTAAATGTCAAGCAGGTAAAGCGCGGCTGCGGAAAGAAGAATGATCGGTAAAACATATGCAACGCTGGTTAAATTTCAGTTGAGAACTTTAATTACGACTCTTTCAATAGGGCCTTGAGAATATCCGGACGGTTGGTGAT
Organism: Desulfobacterales bacterium; assembly: GCA_030145015.1. Next base: position 19,015 of record JAQYWI010000020.1, on the reverse strand, counting down.
GATGCCATCCACTCCCATGTCAATGAGACGTTCCATTTCCGAACGGGAGTCAGGCGTCCACACAAATACCTGGTGGCCTAACTGATGCGCCGTTTGAATATTGCTGCTGGTCACATGTTTATAGTACGGAGCCCAATAGCGTCCCCCGGCCGCCTGAACCGCATGCGGAATGGATCCGGAAAAGTCATCGATATCCAGCCCTGCCATCCACGGAGAAGCCCCTGGCTGACCGGGCTTGATGTTGTTCAAACGCACCCCTTCAAGGGAAAGGTAAACGGTGGGAATATCCGGTGCAACTTTCTGAATGTGTACCAGGTTGCGCCAGTCAAATGAAAGAATCCGTACCTGGTCTGAAATCTTTTCTTCGCGCAAAATTTTTACGACCGCCGCGGTAACCACTTCCGGTGCCGGTGTTAGATCCGGTTTTTCCGGCGTTGTTTTAATTTCGATCCAGAGTTGGGTTGCCGTGTCACACTGCTTTTTATGCAATCGAATGACCTCGCGCAGCGTCGGGATGCGCTCGCCATCAACCGGCGTTTGCTCAGGATAGCGTCGCGAATAACGGCTCCCGGGTTTCAGTCGGCCGACATCATATGTTTTGAGATCAACCAGCCTCAAATCTTTGATCGCTGACGGCGAAGCGGACGCCAGCCATTTACCATCAGGCGTACGCGTGAGTTCCGGCTTTAGGCGAAAATCATGATTCACTACGGCTTTGCGATCTGCTGTTAGCAGGACGTCCAATTCAACCGCATCGACACCCATACTGCATGCCCGCGCAAAGGCTGCCAACGTATTTTCCGGCGCCAGACCTGCCGCGCCCCGGTGGCCGATCACATAAATCTTCTTCGCTGCCGCTTCCTGTTGAGCGGGTGAAGCGCTTCGGTCTGTACTCTGGCAGGAAGAAATGAAAAACAGGATCGCACTTCCAAAAATTGCGATCGACAGTGCGCGATAAAATATAAATGGCCATCTTTTCATTGATTTCTAAACCATGGTTGGAATGATCAACTCATCCGTGCTTAAACATTCTTCAATCGTCAATCAAACGAAAACCATTTCTTCATATCAGCGCACGATAAAATAAGCAAAACGAAGATATCAGCGTCCGCTGCCGGCAGAGATTATTTTATTAAGGATTTTCTTGACTTTGGGACGCATAATCTGATTATTATGAACTGCGAAAACGTTTTTGATAATATCCAATAGCCACCCTCTTGATTGTCTTTTGGAGAAACTTTTGATTTTCGAAAATTTGCGAAAATAATATTGTAATTTTTCTAAAAGCAAGTTCACATCAAAATAAAACATAACCATTGTAACCTAATAAATGCTTGGATGTGCTGATTAATTTTATTTTCCTGTCAATGGCATATTTCATGCAGAAGTAAAAACAATCAGCTCTCCGCGGGACAACGCATCGTGTTCGCATTCTCATTAGCAGCTGGCTGACCGCTGATTCCAGGTTAGCGGTATGCCGATCTTATGTCTCTGGACCCAGAACATGAAAACCACTGATAAGCGAATGGCGCCAGCACCACCTGATGGTCGGCTCAATTTTTTCAAGTTTATTTGGGCTTACCTCTTCTTTTAATTTTTGATGTAAACTCATTTCCCTTCCGTGGGGGAAGGATTCCAATCTTTTTAAAGTGTCAACCGCAACGCTAACCTTTATTTTAGAAAGGAGGACGAAATGATCAATTTGCGCAAATTGATTTTTATCGGAGCCATGATAACGCTTGTGGTGTTTCCGGCAAGTGCGCTGGCAGAACCGATTACGATTAACTGGTGGTTTGCCCATGGGGGCCGGCTGGGGGAAAAGGTCCAGGAAATAGTGGCCAATTTTAATGCCAGCCAGAGTGAGTATAAGGTGGTGGCCACATATAAGGGAAACTACACTGACACCATGAACGCCGGGATTGCCGCTTTCCGTTCAAAAAATCCGCCCCACATTTTGCAGGTTTTTGAAGTTGGAACAGCGAGCATGATGGCGGCCAAAGGAGCCATTAAACCGGTTTACGAAGTAATGGCGGAATCGGGACTTCCTTTTGATCCGAAGGCCTATCTGTCAACGGTAACCGGTTATTACACCGCTCCGGACGGCAAAATGTTGTCTATGCCCTTTAACAGCTCGACACCGGTTCTCTATTACAATTTGGAAGCATTTCAAAAAGCGGGTCTGGATCCGGACAAGCCGCCCAAAACATGGCCTGAGGTTGCTGAATACGCGAAGAAGCTGGTAGCAGCGGGGTATCCCGGTGGATTCTCCACCGCCTGGATCTCCTGGATCCATGTCGAAAACTTCAGTGCCTGGCATAATGTGCCGATCGGGACCAAGTCCAACGGCTTTGCTGGACTGGATACCCAGTTCGTTTTCAACAGCCCGCTGCATGTCAAACATATTCAGAAGCTGGCCGACTGGCAGAAAGAGAAAATCTTTGTCTACGGCGGACGGCGCAATAAAGGCAATGCGTTATTTTCTTCCGAACAGGTGGCCATGTATACGGAATCATCGGCCGGATACGCCGGATTCAAAAAGACATGCAAATTCCCCTTCCGCACCAGCATGCTCCCTTACTGGCCGGATGCGAGCGGCGCTCCGCAGAACACCATCATCGGCGGCGCCAGTCTGTGGGTCATGCAGGGACATTCTGCTGCGGAATATAAAGGCGTGGCGTCATTCTTTAATTATATCTCCGAACCGGAAGTTCAGGCGGATTGGCATCAATTCTCAGGGTACCTGCCGATTACCCTGGCGGCTTACGACCTGACCAAGCAACAGGGATTTTACAAACAGAACCCCGGCACGGAAACCGCCCTGATACAGATGACCATGCACAATCCAACGGCCAACTCCAAAGGCCTGCGTTTCGGCAATTTTGTGCAGATGCGCGCTATTATGTATGACACCCTGGAGGCCATTTTTGCCGAAAAGGAAACCGCTCAGCAGGGCCTGAACGACGCCGTTGATAAAGGCAATAAATTATTGCGTAAATTCGAAAAGGCCAACAAGTAGCGTCACGAGAAGCAAAACACATCCGCGCTATAATTGTTGCCGTTTGAAAACAATCCATCAAGCAGGACCCATTTTTAAATCCAAATGGGTCCTGCCCCATTTTCACAGAGGGCATAGGTTTAATGGAAAAACGAGTTGTCTTCAAAAATAAAGTCCTGCCTTATTTTCTGGTTGCGCCCCAGATCATCATTACCCTGGTTTTTTTCATTTGGCCCGCATTTATGGCCCTTTATCAATCCGTCCAGCAGGAAGACGCGTTTGGGCTCAAAACGGTCTTTGTGGGCCTGGATAACTTTAAATATATCTTCAACGATTCCATCTATCTCAACTCGATTAAGGTCACCATGATCTTCAGTTTTTCGGTGGCAGCCCTTGCGATGTCGATAGCGCTTTTTCTGGCTGTAATGGCCGATCGCGCGATTCGCGGGGCCACGACTTACAAAACATTTATCATCTGGCCGTATGCGGTTGCACCGGTGGCAGCGGCGGTCTTATGGTATTTTCTGTTTAATCCCACCGTCGGGATGATTTCTTTTTTCTTAAAAGCCATCGGGATTGACTGGAATTTTATCTTAAACGGCCCCCAGGCGATGGTTCTGGTGATCCTCGCTGCGACCTGGCGCCAAATTTCCTATAATTTCCTTTTTTTCCTGGCCGGACTCCAGGCCATCCCCAAGTCGTTTATCGAAGCCGCCGCCATTGACGGAGCTTCGCCGGCAAAACGGTTTTGGACGATTGCTTTACCGTTGTTGTCGCCGACGGTCTTTTTTCTACTCGTTATGAATATGGTGTATGCCTTTTGCGATTCCTTTGGGGTGATTCACGCCATTACCGAAGGCGGTCCCAACGAGGCCACCAATATTATGGTCTTCAAGATTTATCACGACAGCTTCGAAAGTCTGGATCTGGGCGGTTCCGCCGCCCAATCGGTCATTCTGATGTTCATCGTGATTTCACTGACGGTGGTCCAGTTTCGCTACATCGAAAAAAAAGTCCATTATTAAAGGAGTAGAACATGGTTGAGCATCGACCCTGGCTCACTTTTTTGACCCACGCAATCTTGCTGCTGGGCTGCCTCATTATTGCCTTTCCGATTTATACGACGTTTGTCGCCTCCACCCACAGCCTGGAGGCGATCACCTCATTTTTTCCATTTTTGCCTGGCCGTCACCTGATCGAAAATTACCACCAGGCCCTTACCGTCGGAAGTGGCGAAGTCGGCGCCACCGTGAGCACCATGATGATGAACAGCCTGATCATGGCACTCGGCATTACGTTCGGGAAGATATCCATCTCCCTGCTGTCCGCCTTTGCCATCGTCTATTTCAGATTCCGTTTCCGCATGTTTTTTTTCTGGATGATTTTCATCACCTTGATGCTGCCGGTGGAAGTTCGAATTCTGTCAACCCATAAGGTGGTGGCGGATTTGAACATGCTGGACTCTTATTCCGGTCTGATATTTCCGTTAATCGCATCGGCCACCGCCACTTTCCTGTTTCGCCAGTTTTTTATGACGGTGCCCGATGAGCTGTGCGAGGCCGTCAGAATTGACGGGGGCGGGCCCATCCGATTTTTCTTTGATATCTTGTTGCCCATGTCGCGCACTTCCATTGCGGCTTTGTTCGTGATTCTTTTTATATACGGATGGAATCAGTATCTTTGGCCGCTGCTGGTCACCGGAGATGAGAGTTACTACACCCTTTTGATCGGGATCAAAAGAATGCTGGATGTGGGCGAGGGCCAGGCCGATTGGCAGATTATCATGGCCTCTACCATGCTGGCCATGATCCCGCCGGTGCTGGTGGTGATCTTTATGCAGAAACAGTTTGTACGGGGTATGACCGAAACCGAAAAATAGGAGAAGGGGTATGGCGGATGTCAACCTGAGGGATATTTATAAATCATTTGGCCAAAATGAGGTCATTCACGGCATCAGCTGCGATATTCACGACGGTGAGTTTATCGTTATTTTAGGCCCTTCTGGATGCGGCAAATCTACCGTACTGCGCATGATTGCCGGGTTGGAAGTGATTACCAAAGGCGATATTTCGATTGATGGCAGGGTGGTTAATCAACTCGAGCCCGCCGACCGCGATATTGCCATGGTTTTTCAAAATTATGCCCTTTACCCGCATATGACGGTATTTAAGAATATGGCCTACGGTCTCAAAATTCGACGGATGCCCAAAGCGGAAATTGAAGAAAGGGTTCAACGGGCTGCGGAGATCCTCGAACTGACGGAATTTCTGGATCGCAAGCCCCGACAACTGTCCGGTGGGCAACGCCAGCGCGTCGCCATGGGTCGCTGCATCGTGCGCGAGCCCAAGGTGTTTTTATTTGACGAACCCTTAAGCAACCTGGATGCCAAGCTGCGCGTTCAGATGCGCCTGGAGCTCCGAAATCTTCATGAAGCCCTATGTATTACCAGCGTCTATGTCACCCATGACCAGGTCGAAGCTATGACCCTGGGAGACCGCTTGATCGTTATGGACGATGGCCATGCCGCCCAGATCGGCTCTCCGCTGGAAGTATATGAGCGTCCGGCCACGCGCTTCGTCGCCGGGTTTATCGGATCTCCGGCAATGAATTTTCTAAATGCCCGGCTGCGTTCAGACGGCAGGTCGATTGAAATCCCGGGCGGTATCAATATCCCTGTAGATAGCGGCGGTCTGCCTGGCTATGGAGGCAAGGAAGTTACCCTGGGAATTCGACCCGAACACCTTGAAATCACCGAGCAAGAAGAAGGTGCCATGCATCTTCGTGTGAATCATGTGGAGCTTCTGGGCGCGGACACCCTCGTTCACGGACACTTCGGAGATGAAAAAACGCTATTGACCGTCCGCCTGCCTGATATCTATCACTTCAAAAAAGGCTCAACGCTTTCGTTGACCGTTTCAGCGGAAAAATTGCATCTATTTGATATGGAATCAGGCAGCCGAATTCAAAATTAACTAGAACCCATCTCAAAAGTGCAGAATGACAATCTTTAGTTGATTTTACTTTTTTTTATTAATACAATAATAGATAAACCTAAAGAGAGACATTGATTCTTAACTAGAGCTATTTAAGCCTGATTAACAATTGATACCAAAAAATTATTTGGACTATACAAAACCCCGTCGAATACCGCGGGGTTATTATTTAGGTAATAAATCTTAAATATAATTTTATGAACACCTTTTTTGAAACAGAAAAATTCAAGCCGCCCTGGTTTATTGCTCACCGGGGATATCGCGCCAGATATCCTGAAAACACCCTGGTTGCGTTTCAAGCGGCCCTGGATGCCGGCGTTCAGATGATCGAACTGGATGTGGCCCTCAGCCGCGACCGAAAATTAGTTGTCATTCACGATGCAACCCTTGAGCGCACCACCAATGGTGAAGGTGCGGTTCGTGACCATACGTTAGCGCAGCTAAAACAGCTGGACGCCGGGGGCTGGTTTCATGCCAGGTTTGCCGGTGAACACCTGCCGGAATTATCTGAAGTGCTGGACCTGGCAGAGGGCCGGGTGATGATTAATATTGAAATCAAGCCGCATGCCTATGAGCCGCACCACCCGCCGGATGCGGTTGAGCGACAGACGTTAGAACTTGTCTGCCGCCGCAATATTACGGAGCGTGTATTGATTTCCAGCTTTGACTTGAACCTCCTGAAATATATTGCAACCCTTGAGCATGCACCTGCGCTGGGGCTGATCTCAAGGAATCCGGCTGACAAGCAGACTTTTGAAAATTGCAAACAGCTCAAGGCAGTATCCTGGCATCCCAACCACCAAATCCTTACCCCTGATCAGGTCAAAAGGATGCATGCACATGATATCCGTGTCTTTCCTTATAATGCGGACACAAGCGCAGAGATTGCACGCGTGCTCGAGATGGACGTCGACGGTGTCATCAGCAGCGACCCCCTCCTACCAAACTAAGAATAAACTTATAGATCGGTGTGAGACGTTTCCAGAAAACCAGGGGCCGGAGGAAGTAAGAAAGCGAATGGTTGTAAAGCTTTTTAAAAATGTGTTGCAGGTCATCTCCCCCAAATAATTTCACAATAACCGAATTTTGGCTATCCAACAATTTAACCACTTTTTCGTAACCCTCGTTGGATAATCTTTCAAACAAGAATCGGTTGATACGAGATACTTCCATCGTTTTTAGCATATCCGCCTGCCACAGGCGATCATAATCATCATTTCTAATGATACTTTGAGCGGCATGGTATCCGGATTTGAGCGCGTACATCATACCAAAGCCAGCCAGACAATCCTGAAAAGCGGCGGCTTCACCGATGAGATACTGGTTGTTTATCTTTGCTTGTTTTAAAAAATACAAGCTGACCGGAGCGGCAAATCGATGGGTAATGGTTGAAATTTTATAATTCAATATTTCTTCAAATCGTTTCACGGCAAGATCAAAACGAACCTTATGCTCTTTGCTGCCGGCCGGGTTGATTGACGCAATCTCTCCGATATTGTCGTTGACGATAAAATAAGAATAGATTCTAAGTGATAGCCTGTCATCAAAAATGGCCATGGCTTTATCCGCATGGTCAAACGGAAAAGTGATGCCGGTGACGATGAACGTCGGCTCTTTTATGCCGGTTGCGATAATATCCGCGTCACTGGCGGTGAGCTTCGATTTAAAGATGATGGGTACATTTGCATCTGTCGCCTGTTTTTGCAAAGCATGATCAATTGAATCTTCCACCGGTCCTCTTTTTACCAGATACATCAATGGCCGGGATGATCTTTTGAGGCATCTCTTTAGGGAAGGGCTTATTAATTCGACGGAATACCAGGGCTTTATATAAAAACCCGTTAGAATATTTAAGTCCTGCAAAATAGCGAGTGCATCTTTTTCAAATGTCCAGTTCTCAAAAAATTGAAAATCATGGGTGTTTTTGCCACAATTTTTTTTTCGCTCGTGGACTTCTACATCAATTCCCGCGCGTTTTAAATTTATGGCTGCGGTCAATCCGGAAAGTCCCCCGCCTAAAATTCTTATGGTTTTCATAACTTCTATGCCAAGGAAAAGGCTTAAAAAAAGATCGTTTGCAGAAAAAGCGACGTTACAGATTCAAAAAGCTACCTCAATTTGAATTTTGATCCAATCAGATCCAAAATTCTATACATAAGATACCAGAATGCTGCAAGGCCTAACCCCGCCAGGTTCGAACCTGTCTATTTTTTTTTAGACAGGATTAACAGGATTAACAGGATATTTTTTTGGCTTTCCGGATGAAAGCCAAAAACCTCAATCGCCTCCGGCGAAAAGAACTAGTTGCCATTAAATTTAGAAGTTTGTTCAGTGTTATATCTTTCCGGCAGTTAACTCTGTTGAAATTTTTTCCCGCCTGGAGGGCGGGATTGGGTTTCGCCACTTTCTTCTGGAAAGTGGCGAAGAAAATAAATCCAAATAATCCTATTAATCCTGTCCAATAAAAAATAAAATCAGATCACAAGAACCTTTTATCTGAATTAATTATAAGACTTCTGGAATTCAGCAGCGATGCGGACGGTCTGAAAGTGAATATCAACGGTGTCTTGGATGTTGGGGGCGTAGCCGCCGGCCATGGTAATTGCCACCGGCAGTCCGGCATCATGGCAGTCCTGCAAAACCATTCGGTCCCGGTCGGCAAGCCCGGCTTTGCTTAAATCGAGTCTTTCAAAGCGATCATGCCTGTACCGGTCGGCACCGGCCAGATAGATGACCCCCTCAGCATGCGCCTTTTTCAGGGACGCTTAAATACCTTTCTGTAGAGAATCCAGATAAAGCTGATCATCGGCGCTATAAGGAAGGGCGATGTCCAGATCACTTTTTTCTTTACAAAAACCTCTGTTCCCGGCAGTCTTTAGAAGTGGTTTCAAAACCCCATCAAAAGGAGAAAACTGAATGGCACTGCAGGACCGCACCATCGCATTTATCGGCGGGGGGCACATTACCAGCATCATTGTGGAAAATCTGATCCGGTCAAATAAAATGGCCGGTAGACAATTGATTGTCAGTGACCCTGATGCCGGAAAACTGGGATCGCTGCAAAAAGAATTTGCCGTACGAACAGCGGATAGCAATCGCGAAGCACTAGACGCTGCCGATTTCATTTTTTGCAATGTTCTGCCCCAGGTAGTGGGTACGGTTATAAATGAATTAAAGCAGCAGAAAATTTCAAAAGAAAAGGTCATCATCAGCCTGGCCGCCGGCATTCCCATGAAAATATATACAGCTTTAGGGGAAAACATCCCGGTGGTAAGAGCCCTGCCCAATCCTCCCAGTCAGATCGGCAAAGGAATCGCGGCGCTGGCATTTAATCCCCACGTCAGCGCAACCCAACAAAAGGACGTTATCGCGCTATTCGCTTCATTCGGAGAGGTTGTAATTTTGGGGGAGGAAAACATCAATGCGATTACGGCACTGAGCAGCCCGGTGACGACCCATCTGTTCTTTCAAGCGATCATCGACGCGGCTGTGAGAATGGGCATCGATCGGAAAACATCAACAAAGATTGCGTATCATACGGTAGCCGGTTCGATGGCGTTGTGGAACGCACGGCAGGTTTCCCCTTACGAATTAATCGGTGAAGCCAGCTCACCGGGCGGCATTTCCACTGAAATCCTGTTTGCATTGGAAAAACATGCATTCAAAGCCATCATCGGCCAGGCGCTTGAGGCGGGTAGGCAAAAAGCCGCTGAATTCAGCCGCGACCGGCAATTACCGTAAACGTATCGCGGTTAATTTAGCTGATTTTAAAGATTACACTGGAACTGGGCAATCGGTTCCCGATTAACTTCGGCAGATTCCATAACAGAATCCAGCTCGAGATCAGGATTTCCGTTGGCCAGCCCGGCACTGATTGAAAATTCAAAACAACTCAGCGAAGGATTGACCTGTCGGGCGGCATTCTCAATGTTGATCAGCCCGTTTTCCCGAAAATCTGTGGTAAAATCCTCTAAAATCCGTTCGGCCTCTTCCAGATCCGAAAACGGGAGCACGGTGCCGAATTGATTGATGCTGCGCCGGGCAGAAAATCCCCCCACCGCGCCGAAGTGTTTATTGATGAAATCCCCCATCGTTCGAATGCCTTGCTGGGCGGCCTTGTGACCCAGATTGTCAACAATGCGATCCAGATCTTCAAGCGTAAAGACGACAACCGCAAAGTGGTTATGCCCATTTCTACGGGCCAGATCGGTTTGATAGCGCACCTTAAACTGGCGCCTGGAATGCAGGCCGGTCAATTCATCCTGCAGATTTTCTAGGCTGGTGACGATTTCATCGTAAAACGGATGATCAAAGTCTTCAAAGGCTTCCGGGGTGCCCTGAAAAACAATCTTTTTATGGTAAAGGGCCAAAATGCGATTGGAGATAAAAAACACATCGGGAATATCATGGCTGATCAAGACGGCTGTAAAACCGAATTTCTTTTTGTATTCGGCGATCATCCCCAGGATCGTATTTCTGCGAATGGGGTCCTGGCCGGTGGTCAATTCGTCAAACAGAATGATTTTCGGATCCGTAACGAGTGCCCGGGCCAGTGCGGCGCGCTTTTGCATCCCGCCCGAGAGCTCCGATGGGTATTTGTGAGCCACATCCGTCAGCTCGGTTTGCTCAATGCGGGCCATTACCTTTGCTCGAACCTGCCTTTTACTGAGTTCGGTGTATTTCCTCAGGGGCATGGCCACATTTTCATAAACCGTCTTTGAGTCAAAAAGCGCATTGTTCTGAAACATGTAACTGATCTGTCCGAGATAGGCATTCCACTCCTGGCGTTTCATTTTTTCGATCGGTTTGCCCCGGTAGAGAACACTGCCTTCTTCCGGTCTCAGCAGACCGATAATGTGCTTAAGAAGCACACTTTTTCCCTCACCGCTTTTACCGATGATGGTGGTAACCTGGCCTTCACGGATTCGCAGGTTGACGCGGTCCAGAATCGTGCGCTTACCAAAGCGCTTGGTAACATTTTTAAATTCTATGATGGGTGGGTTCGCCATATCTCCTCAGATACACCAAAGCGGTCGACTATGACTGTCTTCTGATATTACCTTAATCACAAAATGAAATCATTCAAGATGCGCAATCTTAAAAGCGCCAGGTAATGAAGGGTTTTCGCACAAATAGGAATGTAGTTATATAGGCTGGAAGTCAGGACGTTTTTTGCTAAAAACGATTTCGGCCGTCCCGCCGCGCTTCGTCCCGGGGAGTTTTATCAGTTCATCTGGACGGCTTCCCATCCCAGTAACATCAATTTCCGGGCAACCCCGCCACCATAATTTCCGAATTCGGCTGTTTTACGAATAACACGATGACAGGGAATAACAAAGGAGACCGGATTATTTCCAACTGCATTGCCAACGGCGCGTGAGGCTTTTGGCATTCCAATGTGAGCCGCAACATCCTCATAGGAAACCACAGCGCCCATTGGAATCTTGATCAGCGCCTCCCACACTTTGATTTGAAAATTGGTGCCGCTTAAGACCAGATGGAGTGTCGTGGAATCTTTCTCCTCCGACGGGTTGAAAATCCTTTTGATAAGCGGTCGGGTAACAGCCGGATTTTCAATCAATTTTGCATTTTGCCATCTATGTGCCAAACTATCAAAAACAGGTTGGCGATCATCTTTTTGAACGAAACTTAAGCCACAAATGCCTCGATCGGTTTTTGCCAGCATACATTCGCCGAACGGGGTGGCATGATAACCATAGGCGATTTCAAGGCCTTCTCCCTTTGCTTTGTATTCTCCCGGCGTTACCGCTTCACAGGTGACAAATAAGTCATGCAGACGGCCGGGACTGGTCAGACCCGATTCGTAGGTAACGTCTAAAAGATTGATCGACTTTTCCAGGAGTGTCTTGGCATACTCTTTGGTTAAAAATTGCAGAAACCGTTTAGGGCTGATACCCACCCAGCGGCTGAAAAGGCGCTGGAAGTGGTATTCGCTCACGTAAATCTTAGCGGCAATTTCTTTTAAACTCGGTTGCGAATGAAAGTTTTCAGCAAGAAACTGAATGGCTTTCTCGATGCGTTTATAATCGATGGATGTTTGTGAAAAGGCCTCGGCCTGCATTAAAATTACCTCCTATCTGAAGTTTAATCCAACCTGAAACGAGCGTTTCAAATTAAAATATAAGATAGGCAAAATGAGGAAACTTCGCCACCCGTTTCTTGCGATTTTAGATTAAATTTATGAAATCGGTTACCTAATTTTCATTCGCTCATTTCACACTATCCTTTAAATTCCAGACCCGTTCACTTTAATTAAGTATTTGAATTTTATTGCTATCACGAATTTTCCAGCAGTTTGCACGATTTTTGCAGAAATCACTAGAATAACAAAATGCGCAGATCCGCTAAAATGCTCATACTTCAACTTCAATTCATCTGCCGATCACGCGATTAAGCCGATCTATGCATTTCTGACGAACCGCAATAAATGCATTGTCATCACTTTGAGAAAGAAAGTGAGCAAAAAATGATCTCAACGCTACAACGGTCTTTTAAGCTAAAAAAAGAATTCACCGATGCGTCCGCTGACCTAAAGATGAATGAGTTTGAGATCGTCGCCCGATTGTATTACCTGTTAGGCAAGCTTTCTGAAAAGCAGCAATTCGATCTTTTCAAGCAATTCCTCAACGGCAGTATGGCAAACTTTTTGTTTAAAATGACAATTGATATGTCACACCAGCAGAGGTTTATATTTATGAAACATCTGGAAGAAATGCAGCCCGAAAAAGAGAAACCGGATCGAAGAGCGCACGCCAGAAAAGATTGCTTGATCAACGTCCTTTTTAAAATTCGGGGCCGGAAATTCAGCAGTTATATCTTAGATATAAGCAGCTCCGGTGCATTTATTGAAAACAACAAATCGTTTTCCGGCGGATTGAAAATGCTGCTTAGATTTTCATCCCCCGAAGACCGCAAACCGTTAGACTTAATCGGTGAGGTCGTTTGGTCCGACGCCCGCGGATCCGGTGTGAAATTTCACCACTTAACCAAAGACCAGGTCAGGATCTTAAAATCTTTTTCAGAAAAACCCGAAGAAGTATTAGAAATAGCCAGCTAGCGTGGTTTAAATCCCAAATTTTAAGCACCAATTTTCAAATAAATCTCAATTTTCAATGACCAAACATGTTTGGGATTTTGAATTTTGGTCATTGTAATTTGTTTGATATTTGTGTTTTGTGATTTGGGATTTAAGAACTTCGGTATATAGTCAAGCTATTCAACCCTACATCTATTTAGCTAAATTCCGCAAAAGATCTGCGATTATATCCTTGGTGAATCCGCGTGAGTATAGGAATCGATAGATTTTATCTCTTCTTTTTTTTAAATCTTCTTCTTGATTAAATGCCTTCATTTTTTTTCCCATCAACTTGTCGGCATTTTTACGTTCCTCGATTTCTGCATAGTTCTCTATGAGTATTTCTTCGATGGCAGCACCATACAACCGCTTCTTTTTCAGTGCCATTCGAATGTAGCGTTTGCCGAAGCGCTTTCTTTTAAGCTGTGAAATATATACCCGCGCGGTTCTTTGGTCATCGATATAATTAAAGCGTTCACACTCCTGGATCACCGCATCGATGACTTCGCTTGCAAAGCCCCGCTGTTGTAACTTGCGTTTCAATTCATATCTTGAATGATCACGATGCGTCAGGATTCGAACTGCCGCATTCATGGCTTGTTGGTTGGGATTTTGGGCAGGAGGCGTAAAATTCTGTCTTCTGTTTTCTGTCATCTGGCCTCTGTTATTACCGCGGCACCCACGGTCCCTGAACCTGATACCCATCGGCAAGCAGTAAGTGGTTCAACCCTTTTAGATGCGGAGCGCCCAAAAATGCCACGACATCGCCAAGTTCCAGCTCATTGCGCATGCGCTCATAAAATATTTCATCGCGCTGATTGATGACTGTGTAATGACGGGTTGGAAATTGTATCCCTGAATGTCTCAGTTTGTCTAAATCGCCTTTCAGATAGCTCTTGACATAGTCGTCGGCAAAAACGTTCCATCGATCTGCCTGTTTAAGAAAGTAGGTAATTTTTTCAGAAGAGATGTTTTCCAGGACTTTTATCTGTTCCTCAATGGTTTCCAGAAAAACAATCGTTTTCCCCAGCTCTTTGGCAACACTAAATCCCTCCATATCCACCGAATATTTCCAGCCGTTGCGTTTCAAATAAGTTGACCACAGGGTAAAAAATGCCAGCCAGGGCTTCATGCCCTTCACCAGGTCATACACCGTATCTTCCAGGCCGACCTTGCAAAAATCTAAAAGATAGGATGCATTTCGGGTACGGCAAACCGGGATCAATGCACCGGTGATGCCGGCGATGATTTCATTATCCAGCTGGTCAAAAAGGTGATGTGAATTCTCTTTATCAAATCCCGCCTCTCTGACCCTGGCCATATTATGATCGTCCAGAGGACCTTCAAACATCACCACCCGGGAATTTTCTAAACAGCGGTGTAACGAATTTCGGAAACTATACGGGAAAAAATGGGCCGTGCCGACCAGATGCGATATCTTGCCGTTTTTCTGCACCTCCCAGATCATTTTTAGCTTTTTTTGTTTGGGTCTAATAAAAAACATTCGATCACATAGAAACAATTTTTATGATGGGTATGCATAACAGCAAACAATCTTAGAACCTATCTCAAAAATGCATCTCGCACTCAACAGCTGCGTTACCGACCTCCTCAAAATGCTCACATACTATCGTGTATGCTGGGAACAACGACTTTTTCGTCGGCCGGTGCCTTGCTGTTGAGCGTGATCTACTATTTTTGAGATAGGTTCTAGCGTGAATTCGCGAAGGCACGCAATGTATCTAAAATAGACGGCTTTTTTCCCGCCACCTCACACATTTCATATCGGCGGGTGGGCACAGCGCCCCATTTTTCCTTAAAACGGCGGATACCGGCATTTACCCCGAGCCCAAGATGAATATAAGGCTTACCATATTCCAGGCTCAAATTGATCAGCTCAAATAACAAAAGATCCGAGGCCCCGCGCACATAGTTTTTTTTGGAATGACAACCTATAATGTAATTGGAAAACTGCTTGGCTTCAAGATCGACAACATAAAAAGCGGCCAGTTTATTTGATTTATCCCAGGCGTTTAGAACAAATGCCGTATCGGCACGGACCACGAATTCCGGCATTTTAAACAACAGCCTTTTGACGCGTTCAGACAACAGGGTACGGGCAGCAAATTCATGCATCAGTTCCTGATGTTCTTCCTGCATGGTAGAAGAAGATTCCACCCTCAAATTTTGGCGCGCCTTTCTTAGATTGCGCTTTACCGGGCTGCGGATAACCGGTTTTTGAGTTTCCAGGGTGAAGTAGGCATCGCTTTGGGTTTCCCGGCAGGTCGCGGCCAGGGAAGACGGCATTTGTGGTGCCACCAGCGAAACTAACCCGGGACGAAATTTTTTTTTAACTTTGGAAAAAACAGCTTCTAGCTTATCGGGAGTGAAATTATCTTCCAGCGGGTAGCCGATCAGGATTATCCAGTTTTCTTTACGGCATATAAAAAAATCATCGATTAGAAACGGTTCGCCGCCGGATACATGGGTCATCAGACGAATGCAATGCTCCGGCACATAGGCTTGATCTAAAATATAGGCTTCTTTCTCAGGGTTCAGCATCGCCTGGCTTTATCCGGTTGTTAACTTGATTGGGGTTTCCAAACCGGGTGGTTGTTTGTATACCGATCGGGCGCTACGCGCCCGGTTTCACCCGCAACGATTAGGGCACTTCGCGCCCCTGTCTTTTACCGCCTTTAGCGGTAAAATCCAAGCCACCCGCTATGCGGGTGGTCGTTGACTCACGCATTTTGCTAAAATAATCAATTGTTTCCTCGGGCAATGCGGCGATTTTTTGCCGGTAATCCGGGCGGCATAATAAATCTTTGAAACTTTTTCTAAAAGCTCTGTGTTTTTCCCGATCCCATTCACCCATCCTTTTCCTCCAGTCTAGAAATTCTTAATAAGAATATCGATTATTCGCAACCACACAGCCGGCATTATTCGTGGTTGTCAAAAAAACGTTGCGGTATCCAAATGTTTTTTCTACAACTGTTAAACCGTTTATACCACAGACTTTGTTCCCCAATAAATGGTTTTTCTTGACCCTAAAATTTAACCTGCGATAATGCATTTAAAATTAGGAATCAGCTCACTCAAAGTCACCAGTTCAGTTTGCCGGTTTGCCCGTTGAGCCGGTTACAACCGGTTAAAAAGGAATACTATCTATTTCAATATTTACGGGCTAACGGAACAACGCGCTCAACCTATTAGTTAGATTAGCTAGATTTCTGAGACAACGAATAGAGAAAGGAGAATAAAGCATGCCCGATATGGATGATCTAAAGGAGGCAAAACAGTATCATATGGATATACCCCAGAAAACGGAGGGGTTTTTCCTGAAAGGATCCAATTCGCTGGATTGGGGAATGAAAAACAGGTTGGCCCGGATCTTCAACCCGGAGTCCGGTCGCACCGTTATGCTGGCCATCGATCACGGATATTTTCAGGGACCAACGACGGGCCTTGAGCGCGTCGACGTCAATATTCTTCCCATCGTGCCCTACGCAGACACGCTGATGCTCACCCGGGGCATCCTCAGAAGTATGGTCCCGCCTGCCACCCAAAAACCGATCGTACTGCGAGTGTCCGGCGGCACCAGCATCCTAAAGGAGCTCTCCAACGAGGAGATTGCCGTGGACATTGAAGAATCGATTCGTCTGAATGTCTGTGCCATGGCCGTCCAGGTGTTCATCGGCGCTGAATTTGAAAGACAATCCATTATCAACATGACAAAAATGGTGGATATCGGCACCCGCTACGGAATCCCAACCCTTGCGGTAACGGCGGTGGGAAAGGACATGGCCCGCGATGCCCGCTACTTCAGGCTGGCCACACGTATTTGCGCTGAACTGGGGGCGCATTACATCAAAACCTATTATGTGGAAAAAGACTTCGAAACCGTCTGTGCCTCCTGCCCGGTGCCCATTGTGATGGCCGGCGGCACGAAAATACCGGAACTGGATGCGCTGACCATGGCATATAACGCGGTACAGCAAGGGGCCAGCGGAGTGGACATGGGCCGCAATATTTTTCAGGCCGAGTCTCCGATTGCGATGCTCCAGGCTGTCCGGGCAGTGGTCCATGATAATGAAACGCCCCAAAAGGCATTGGATCTTTTCAATACGCTAAAAAATCAATCATGAAAGTTTCAGTGTGGTACAGCAACGACGATATTAGGATCGAAGAAGTGCCCAGGCCGAAACCGGGTCGCAAAGAGATACTTATCAAAGTGATCTCATGCGGCATATGCGGCAGTGATATTGTTGAATGGTATCGGCTGCCAAGAGCACCCCTGGTGCAGGGGCATGAAATTGGCGCCGAAGTCGTTGAAGTGGGGCGATCGGTAACGAAATATAGGCCCGGAGATCGCGTATTTGTGGCACCCAAAGTGCCGTGTATGAAATGTGATTACTGCAAAAGCGGTCACTATCCGGTGTGTTCTAATGTCAAAGAAAGACTGCCGGGCGGCTTTGCAGAATATATTCTTGTTCCGGAATCCCTGATAGAGAATGGAACGCATCTCTTACCGGAGAATATCACCTATGATCAGAGCACCTTTATTGAGCCGCTGGCATGCGTCGTTAGGGCCCAGCAACTTGCTGAAGTGCGCAAAAACCAGACGGTCCTGGTGATGGGAAGCGGTATGTCCGGGCTGCTGCATATGAAGCTTGCCAAAACCAAACATTGCCGGGTGATCGCCACGGACCTCAACCCAAAAAGACTGGAATTTGCCGAGAGGATCGGGGCAGATTTTACAATTAGTGCTGAGGAAAATGTTCCGGAACAATTGGTTGCCAAAAACAAAAAATTGGCTGATGCGGTCATCCTGTGTACCTCGGCAATTGCTGCAGTTGATCAAGCATGGAAGTGTGTGGATAAAGGTGGCGTCATTGTTTTTTTTGCGGTACCGCATCCCGATAAAAAAGTCAGCATACCCATAAATGACTTCTGGACCCGGGAAACCCGAATAATGACTTCCTATTATTGCGGTCCCCCTGATATCGCTGCCGCAATAAACCTTATGAAATCAGAAACAATAAAAATAGACGACATGATTACGCAACGGCTTCCTCTAAAGGATATTGCCAAAGGTTTTCAGATGGTAATGGAAGGCAGTGAGTCCATAAAAGTAATTATCAAGCCCAATCTTTGATTTTGGATTTTAGAATAAGGGAGGGGTTAATGATATTGCGACACGTGGCACTGACCTGCAGTTCTGAAAAAAATTCAGATAAATTTTTTAAACACCTGTTGGGTTTAGAAAAGTCCGAACCGAAAATCTTACCGCGTGCTCTTTCTAAAGCCATTTTCGGTGTTGATTCCGAACTTGAGATTATCAACTACCTGGACGGATATGTCCATTTTGAGATATTCATTTCCAGCCATTCTATGCACAGTGTAAGACAAATTGAGCATGTCTGTCTTGAGGTGGAGGACCTAAGAGGTTTTCTAAAAAAATGTCGCAATCTGGGAGTAGAAGTGTCACAAATCCCCAAAGGAGACCGCACCCTTACTTTCATCAGGGATTACGACGGGAATTTATTTGAGATAAAATAATCCGGAATTCGTCTCGATTATAAAGAAGGGCGTTGAGGACTGATGTTTCGGCAGGCAGACCCATAATTCTTTTTGTCTAAAAATTGATGGAAGTGCTGATTTAATTTTCGAATAAATTTCGGTGTCATTCCGCCTGTCGTATGGTTTCGAATAAAGGATTTCAGCTGGTATTGCTGACTGGACATCAGATCTATAAATTTCAGACCGTAGATCTTTTGAAAAGGGCTGGCTGCGTTTCGAGGAAGGCTTCTGAATTTGGGAAGGAGTTCGTAACCAAGGTTGTCCATGTAGAAACTGCAATCATCTATCAATATCTCTAAACATGATGATCCGTTTAGCCATTCAGCGCTTGTATTGATTCCATTGACACCG
>JAQYWI010000319.1 GCA_030145015.1 Desulfobacterales bacterium | reverse complement strand
GCTTGTGAACTGGCAGACTTCCTATCTGTGCAGTCTTGACGCTCGAACCGGCTCGGATAGCGGTGCAGGCCTTTACAGTGTTTCGGGCGGCGTCACGCCCATGGGCGCTATCATGGCTTCGCCAACTAAACTCTACCTGCTCCAGGGCAGATCGCGCCCTTATGCTTTCAATCGTGTAAACGGCTCAGTTTCAGGTACTATTGGCAGTCGGGGTCAGAGCGGTTGCTATGCCCTCTTGACTTCTGATTCTCGTTTTGTTCGTGGCCACGCAAAGTTCCATGCCTCAGATTACGAGCTTGCAGAGCACAACAATGATTCAAGAGACCGTATCGCTACACACCCGAATGGTCGCCGTCTTGTCGTTTCGGGAACTACGGCCTATCTCCTAAGTGAGACTTCACTTTCAGCTATTCGCCGAAGCAATGGAAGTGCGAGATGGTCGGTTCCCTGCGATTGTCCGCATGCCCTGATTCTGGCCGGTGATGTCCTCTTCGTCGGCGGAACCAACAAAGTTGCCGCTTATAGTATTGCTAATGGGGATGAACTATGGAGCCGGGTTGTTAAGGGTCGCGTGCGGGGTCTGGCTGCGGCCGGCGGACGCCTCTTTGTCAGCACTGATACCGGAAGCATTCATATGTTCGGCCGTGCCTATTTATCAGCCGACTTGAATCTTGAATAAAGATGGTGTTCTCAATCTGCCTGACCTCACTATGTTTGCCAATGACTATCTCGGATGTACCGACCCTACAAGTACGCAATGGCCTTGCGAGAACCTGCTGGATTATGTAATAAAGTGACATTACATTAGCTATTAGTGGATAATAGATATGGCAATTACGCTTACTCGGGAATATCGTTTTTGGCGCTGCCGGGTTTTTGCGCTGTCATGGCTGGCCTATGGAGGGTTTTATCTATGCGCAAGAATATCAGCATTGCCATGCCCTTGCTTATTCATAACCAGGGATTTACGGAAGACAATTTCGCGATGGTTCTGTTCTTTTACGGCCTATTTTATGCGCTGGGCCAATTTTACAACGGTTTTTTATCCGACAAGTTCGGTCCTCGCCTGATTGTTGGCATCGGCTTATTTCTGGTAGTATTGGCGAACTGCTCGTGGCGGTGCCGAGTCATATCATTGTCAGGCGCAGAGATGAATGCTCTGCACCGGGGTTCACTTACTTCGGTATAGCAGCGGGTCTGGTGATTATGGCAATGGCTTTTGGACCTGGATTATTCTTCTTGTTCCGCGAACGATTCGAGAGAATGAAGCCCAGAAGCAAACGTAACAACCTTCAGGTTTCCAACCAATATTCATAAGTACTCATTACAGCCACAAGGTCCTCGACATAGGACATTCCATCCAGTTGCAGGCGGATGTTCAATACTATTTTCTTGAAAATTTTTTAAAAAAGTCGAATATTTGCCCAAAATTGCGGGTGTTTTTTGGTTCTTATATTGAAAGTTCTTGGACGTGGAGACATTTTAGTGACATGGAATTCATGGTTATGTGTTGATATTCTTTTACATGGTAGCTGCCTGGATAAGTATTGCGATTCCAATTGGTGTGGATTTAGTTGGAGATGGATTGTTTTCGTGTTTTGGCTGAATGCTTTATTTACGGATCGCAATGGAGAGTAGGCCGGATACGAAACTGACGACAGCCATAAGAACAATTCCTGAGAGCAGTCCGTAGGTATCTAACCACCAGCCCAGAAAGACGCCGGCAAACGCAGCGCCCACATACATCCAGCCATCCATTATTCCAGCGCCAGTGCCGCCCAATTCCTTGCCAAGAATATCTCCCGGGAGGTTGAAAAGAGGGGCTTGAAGCCCCTGGTTAAGCCCTCCAGCAAGGAACATCGCGGCACTAAGCAGAAATGTACCCATTGGATATTGCAATATCATAGAACCTCGTCCAATAAAAAGCAGTGCGCCGGTGCTGATGACAAAAGCAATCAGGATTGTCTGCCACCTTGTTCCTTTAAATATCCTGTCGGAAATCATTCCCAATATGATTGAGAATAACGCACCACCATAATGCATGAGCGAGGATATTAAAGCCGCTTTACCAAGAGAAAGCCCGAACCCCCCGTTTGCTATCGGCTCAACTAAAATTTTTACCATCCATGTCAACATACCCCAACGTACGAAATTGGCGCCAAAACCTGAGAGATAAGCCATGATCATTTTCAGATTTGTAAAAGCGAGCCAGTACTCTTTGAGACCAATTCGTTTTTTTGATATTTTTTTGTCGTCCGTTACCCATTGGGTTTCTAAACCAGCGTCAGCCGGCGAATTCTTTCCAAGGAACATAAACACAGTAGCCATACCAAGCAGGAAAACCGGTGGCAGGAAAAACGCTCCTCTCCAGCCCCATTTGGTAATGGCAAAAGCTGCAATTGGAAGAACAATGGCCCCGCCCAAATAACACATGGCATTGTAAATCCCCATCCATCCTCCCCATCGGTTTTCGGGAAACCAGTTGCACAAGATGCGACAGCCTGGTGCCCAACCACAGGAAGAAAAATAAGCGTTTATCATCCAGAACAAAACAAAAAATACAAGTGTTCCTGAGAGGCCGAAACATACATTTGCAATAACGCTCCCAATTGCTCCAATAAGCATAATATACTTTGGGCCATAACGGTCACCTAAGAAGCCGTTGATGAATTGTCCTGCGGCATAGGTCAAAGTAAAGATAGTGGTTATCCAGCCGATGGATTGACTCGAAAATCCGAATACATCCTGCATTTCCTTAGTAGCTACACCAATGTTATATTTGCAGAAATAATAAAAAAGATATAAGGATGCCATGCTGAAAAAGGCTATCAGTTGTTTTGGGTGTAAGCCCTTTGTCCTGAGGATTTGTTTTTCGGTCATTTCATTCATAATCATCTGTAATTCTAATTAGCTATAAGGTTTCCGTAGTAATATGCATGAATAGTTAAAATTTCGCAACTAAATAATTTGTGTATGGATTGCGAGTCTTTTTCCGGTACAATGCAGTTTTCGGCAGGCCTTAACTGTAGAAAGGCCAAAGTTACTTGTGATTTTATGGAGGTTTAGAAAATGCATCGAGAGCCAACAATCTCAGGCTGGAAGGACAAAATCCTATTTACTCCGGGGCCTCTGACAACCAGTCAAACCGTTAAGCAAGCTATGCTGAGGGATGTAGGTTCCTGGGATTATGAATTAAGAGAAGTGGTAAAAGAGATTCGACTTAAGCTGCTTGAGACAGCAGGGGCCAATCCCAGGCACTATACCACAATTTTAATGCAGGGCAGCGGGTCATTCGGACTTGAGGCGGTGATTGGTTCAACGGTTCCGCCTGATGGTAAATTGTTAGCTATTACCAATGGGGCCTATGGCGACCGAATCACTACCATCGCTTCGATGTTGAATATCGAAACAGTTGTTATTAAATCGGCCGAAAACAAAACACCTGATTTAGATAAAATTAAATCCACACTCGAAGTTGATTCAAATATTACCAACGTTATAGTTGTTCATTGTGAGACAACGACGGGTATTATCAATCCAATTGAAAAAATTGGTGAGATTGTTAAGCAATATCCCGCAAAATATATTGTAGATGCTATGAGCTCTTTTGGCGCAGTTCCGATTGATCTGACTGAATTGGGAATTGATTATCTTGTCTCTTCACCCAATAAGTGCATCGAGGGAGTCCCTGGATTTTCCTTTATTATAGCAAAGCTTAGTTCACTTATGGAAACCCAGGGTTATGCCCGAAGTCTGTGCCTGGATATATTAGGACAATACAAAGGCTTTGAAAAAAACGGCCAGTTTCGCTTTACTCCGCCGACCCATACGCTGATGGCATTTAGGCAAGCGATAGCTGAATTTGAAGCTGAAGGTGGTGTTGAGGCCCGCTCGGCTCGGTATCAGGCCAATTACAAAACACTGATTGATGGTATGCGCAGGATGGGATTTAAGGAATTTCTCGATCCAGACGACCAGGGTTATATAATCACATCCTTTTATTATCCTGAATCCGACCGTTTTAACTTCAACGAATTTTATAAAAGACTGCATGATAAAAATTACATCATATATTCGGGTAAGATCACATTTGCTGATACATTCCGAATTGGAAATATCGGCAGAATTTTTGAACCTGATATATATGATTTGCTGGCAGCCATCAGGGAAGTGACGGACCAAATGGGTGTCAGGTTAAAGTAATATGATTATCAGGCGGCAACTTAAGTTGGTCAGGTGTTACTATGGAGCCAGAAAAAAATAAACTTGAAGGTTTGCAGTCGGAAGGTGATTTGAATATTTCGCCAAAGCGAAAGAACTGGATTAAGAAGAACACAGATTCCCAAACCCAAAAATGGCTTGAGCTGGATGCTGAATGTTTTTTGCACCAGTCGCTTTCCACGCCGTGTTTAAACGTCCTTTCCCATTGCGAAGGTATCTGGCTTGAAGACATGCAGGGTAACCGCTATATAGACTTTCACGGCAACA
>JAQYWI010000318.1 GCA_030145015.1 Desulfobacterales bacterium | reverse complement strand
GCCAGCGGAAGTGCCAGATCGCTTAAAATATCGAGGCACCGGCCGAAGACCCGTGGCACCGGAACAGCGGTTACCGAAACCAATATTCCTGCCAGAGCTGCTAAAATTATCGGGTTGCCGAGAACTTGGATGGCAACAGTCCATCTGCTTTGCCGCGAAGGATTATTTCCAGAATATATCTGTAACACAAAAACGCCTAACAGATTTTGCAAAATCATCATAAAACCGGCAAGAATGCTGGCACGCACAAAACCTTCGCGCCCGAGATAGTAAAAGGTTACGGCCAGACCAATGTAACCCAAATTCCCGTGAAAAGAATTTTGAATAAATGTACCTCGCTGGCGTCTATGAACCCTAGCAATACTTCCCAAAATCCAGGCGATGCCAAGAACGGCGCAAACCGCCAGCATCGTCAGCATAAGTACCATTCCGTCGAATTGGCTATGTAAAGACGTTTTGGAAATAGACCTGAAAACCATGGCCGGTATGGCGAGGTAAAACACCAGTCGATTGGCCGGTTCTATAAATTCAGCCCGAATAAAGCCGTAAACGCGTGCCATCCAGCCTATAATAATAATTACAAATATGGGGATAATGGTGCTGACAATATTCATCATCGAAAAGACCACAAGAACCTTGAGTGCTTGACTTTCACGCTGATTGGTTCTAGAGTTTAATTATTCCAATCAAACGAAAGCCGGTTCCGGAAAATTTAAGGGTTTACCCTTAATACGATAAAATCTTTAATACAACTGAAATCTAAAAAGTCATGCAAGCCCATATTCAAATCAAATTATTCGCCACCTTGCAAAAATTTATGCCGGCTTCAGCTGAAAACTATGCCATCGAAACGGGCACGACCATCCGCACGCTTCTTCAGCAAATAGACCTGCCGGAGAATAAGGCCAAGCTTATTTTCATTGACGGCGTCAAAGCAGAACTGACAACAGTTTTGAAAGGCGGTGAACGAATTGGTATTTTCCCTCCCGTTGGGGGCGGATAACTTTGAGCACTGATTTGCCGAGGTTGCAAAATTGTTCAGCCTTGACACCCAAAGAAGATTTCGTCATACTTCTTCAGTAAGCCCAGTTTTTTTTATACTGCTACCTAATTTATTCAAGATTTTGCAGAACGCAACGTTTTCGGAGTATATGAATTTGAAGGAGGACAAGTTCATGATATCCATTAATCCGCGTATCCGGACAATATCGATTATTTTAGTCGTCGGAGTTTTGTCGAGTTTTTGTGCTTCCAGGAATTTTTTAACCGTCAACTACCAGCTTCCCACGGAATCCGTTGAACTGCAAGACACCCGCGTTGTCTTAAGGGTTAAAGATACAAGAGAAGACCCCCGTATTGTAACCCCAAGCGCCAAAAAGGCGCTTAAAAATTTTACGGGGCATTTTACGCTGATTGTTACCCAGGAAAACAAAGATGACAGGTTGGTGGGCGCCTTCAGCCTTAGTTCAATGGTAAGAGAGATTTTTAAACACAGACTCGAAAACGCCGGCGTCCGTATTGTTGCAGAAGAAGAAATCGGAGTCCCAATTGTTGAAATCGTTTTGCAGGAATTTAAGCTCGATCTCCCAAATCGCAGTTGGGTCATCAATATGAAATATCAAGCCAATCTGATAAAACAGGACAGAGTCGTTGCCGGCGAGACGATCACGGGCAGCGCCGAGCGCTTGCGCGTAATTAGCGGTAAAAATGCCGAAATAATAATCGGAGAATTAGTTAGCGATGTGGTAAACCGGCTGAATTTGAAGGAATTTCTCAAACTAAACTAGATTCAATAGCTTTTGAATTTTCTGGCGACGTTCTCCGGTATCATAAATGGTTTTTTGTAAGTCCTGATCGGTAAGATTCATTCGATTCAGCACATCACTATAAAATCGGTATGCCAGCCCATCCAGCCCGGTGCCGAACCCCATCATCATGCAAACGATATCCGCCAGATAAACCATAGCGGTTTCAACATCGTCTCGGCAGGCTTCTGCGGACATATGGTGGTTGCGAATAATATAAATTAGCTTTTTGCCAAATCGCCATTTTTCCCCTACCAAAGCGCCGAGCTCTTCATGATTCATACCGATAACTTCTTTTTCAGCTTCATTGAAACTGTAGCCTTTTGAGTTCACCAGAATATTGATTTTTTCATATGAAAACGCCACAAACCGACCCATAATTATTTTTCCGATATCTTTTACCAGCGCGGCTGTAAAAATCAGATGCTTTTTATTGGCCAACCCATGGTTTTCAGCCAGAACTTTAGCCACATGGGCCGATAATACGGCATGATGCCAGAGCTCACCCTCACCGAGTCCGTAACCATTCGGTTCATCTCTAAAGTTCTCTGCAGTTCCGTTGAGCAAAATGAGTTCGACAATTTGATCCAGCCCCAGCAAGGTAATGGCATCGCGAACGGATTCGACCTTCCGCGACAGCCCGAAATATGCCGAATTGCATATTTTAAGCAAACTGGCTGTAATTGAAGGATCGTAAACAATCAGGTCGGCAATGTCGGACATAGAACTATTCTCATCTTCAGCCAGCGCCATAATCTGGGCGGCTACGGGAGGAATCGGTTTGAGAGTGTCAATTCCATTGATGATATCATCGATATTCGTCATACTTTCACTTCTCCCTGACCTGCAATTTGTATCATATTGCATCCGCTGCCAATATCCAGGCTTAATGCTCTCTTTGAGCTGCCGCCAACATCTTCATAATGAATTATTATATTCTTGCGGGATAAAATAGATGTTATCGCCCGGCAGTTTTTGAGGCCAATGTTAAAGTCTGCTGCCTGGTCCAATATCTGGGCCCCGCCGGCAATTACGACCTTCAATGTTTCTGTTTTTGCGTTGATATCATTTAAGGCTTCCAGGAATGCCAGAATGCCTGTATCTGCAAACATATAGGGAAAGCGATTTACCCTCTCAGACCCTATTTTTGAAGAATCCGGTAAAACAAAATGCAACAAACCGCCCACTTTAGTGACCGCATCATATATGGATACAGCGATACCTGAACCAATAGAAAACGCAACCAGTGTTTCAGCTGTGCTTGTGCTGATCTTTAACTCCGAAAAGTTAACCGCCGTCATGACAGAAACCGGCTCGACGGAAAAAGGTGCATTTTGAATTTGAATGTCTGTGGATCTATTTTTTATATCAACATATAAATTCGACATCTCAAACCCCATATCGGTCGGAAACATCAGAAACTTAAACATCCGCATGACATATCTGAGGTGCGGCCCCAATTTTTGGAATTGGAACAGGCGGCATATTCAAAATTAAATTTAATACCGATCGGGTTAAGGTGTTAAAAAGCGCCCAAAGGGTCAAAAAAATAAAATAAGCGCTTGCCTTATCTTCAAAAAATTATATGAAAAGGATTGAATATTTCGGTTAGAATCGTTATTTTAGATTTGAAAAGGAGGCATTCACAATGGGATCAAAGGATTGGAGAGTTCACAACGCGGCGGGAAGTAAACGCGTGATTGTTACCAAAGAGCTGCCCGGAGAAAGGTGGCTGGATATGCTGGTGCGTGCGGATTGTAAAGTCGAAATCTGCACCTCAACAGACATCTTGAGCACAGCGGAAATAAAAGCCGCTTTCGGAGGCAGCTGTGACGGCGCCATTGGCCAACTCACTGAAGAATGGGGCGACGACATGTTCGCAGCCCTTAAGAAATCCGGCGGCACGGCCTACAGCAATTACGCTGTCGGTTATAACAATGTCGATGTGGATGCGGCCAGCAGACACGGCATACCGGTGGGAAACACACCGGGGGTGTTAACCGAGACCACCGCCCAAATGGCCGTCGCCCTGACCTTCGCGGCAGCCCGCAGGATCAGTGAGGCCGAACGTTTTTTAAGAGGCGGGAAATATGTAGGATGGCTGCCGACTCTTTTTTTGGGAAATCTCCTGTGGCGCAAAACATTGGGAGTGATCGGCGCCGGTCGTATCGGTGCGACCTATGCCCGCATGATGGTCGAAGGCCACAAAATGAATATAGTCTATTGCGATCCCCATCCCCAAAAGGAACTTGAAGATTATTTTATGCACTATTCCGAATTTTTAAAATCTCAAGGGGTACCCCCTGTAACCTGCAAGCGCGTAGAGCGTGTTGAAGATCTGTTAGGGGAAGCCGACTGCGTTAGCATCCACACCATCCTCGATGATTCTACCCTTCACCTGATCAATAAAAAACGCCTGGCCTTGATGAAGGAAGATGCGATCCTGGTCAATACCAGCCGGGGCCCGGTGATCGATGAGGCGGCACTGGTGGAACACTGCCGCGCGCACCCCGACTTCAGAGTTGGTCTGGATGTTTTTGAAGATGAACCCGAATTGAAACCGGGCCTGGTCGATCTGGATAATGTGGTTAAGGTGCCCCATATCGCTTCCGCTACCAGCTGGACGCGCCAGGGTATGGCCACCCTTGCAGCCAGTAATGTGGCCGCCATCCTGATGGGCTATCC
>JAQYWI010000317.1 GCA_030145015.1 Desulfobacterales bacterium | reverse complement strand
AAATTTTTTTTAATATTAAGGAGGAACAATCTGATGACACCTAAAGAAGTATTGGACATGGCAAAGGAAAACGGCGCAAAAGTTGTCGATCTGAGGTTTATGGATTTTCCGGGATTATGGCAGCATTTTAGCGTGCCGGTCCGTGAACTTGAGGAATCGAGCTTCGAGGATGGGTTTGGCTTTGACGGCTCGAGTATTCGCGGCTGGCAGCCGATTCACGCCAGTGATATGCTGGTGATTCCCGACCCAACGACCGCAAAAATGGATCCATTTTATGAAGCCCCGACCCTGGTGTTGATCTGCGACATCGTTGATCCGCTTACACGCGAAGCCTATAGCCGCGATCCGCGCAATATTACGAAAAAAGCCGACGCTTATTTAAAAAGCAGCGGGATCGGAGATGTGGCCTACTTTGGCCCGGAGGCCGAATTTTTTATCTTTGATGACATCCGTTTTGAATCCACCCGTTTCTCTGCCTTTTATGAGATCGATTCGATCGAGGGCAGCTGGAACACCGGCCGGGACGAAGGCCCCAACCTGGGCTATAAGCCACGCCCCAAAGAAGGCTATTTTCCGGTTCCGCCCATGGACAAATTTCAGGACCTGCGCACCGAGATGATCCTGACCCTGGAAGACCTGGGGATCGAAACCGAGGCCCAGCATCATGAAGTGGCCACCGCCGGACAGGCCGAAATCGACATGCGATTCAAACCCCTGCTGCAGATGTCAGATCAGCTCATGTGGTTTAAATATGTGCTTAAAAATGTGGCCTACCGCCACAATCATACCGTCACTTTTATGCCCAAGCCGCTTTTTGAGGATAACGGCACCGGAATGCATACGCACATCAGCATCTGGAAGGAAAATCAGCCGCTGTTTGCCGGTGACAAATATGCCGGAATATCTCAGGAGGCGCTTTACGGCATCGGCGGCATTTTGAAGCACTGCCGCGCTTTGACCGCCTTTACCAACCCGACCACCAACTCATACAAGCGCCTGGTGCCGGGTTTTGAAGCCCCGGTCAATCTGGCGTACTCCAGCCGCAACCGCAGTGCTGCGGTCCGCCTCCCGATGTATTCGGCATCACCGAAAGCCAAACGCATCGAGTTCAGAACCCCGGATCCGTCCTGCAACGGGTACCTGGCATTTTCGGCCATGCTGATGGCCGTCCTTGACGGCATCCAGAATAAGATCGATCCGGGTGATCCGCTGGATAAAGATATTTACAATCTTCCTCCGGAAGAATTGGCAGAAATCCCGTCGGCTCCCGGATCTTTAGATGAGGCCCTCGAGGCCTTAAAAGCCGATCAGGAATTCCTGTTAAAAGGCGATGTGTTCACCCAGGATGCCATCGACATGTGGATTGAGTACAAAACCGAAAATGAAATCAACGACGTCAAACTGCGTCCTCATCCCCACGAGTTTTACCTGTATTATGACATTTAAAAGGCAGTTTACCCGCCTGCGGCGGGTTCGTCCACACGAAAGCGGATAAAATTAAAGCCCTGCTTGAAAAAGCAGGGCTTTATTTATAGCGCTTTCCATAATAATGTTCCGCAATAAGCAATTGCGGTATAAGTTCTATCTGTAGGATTTGTACTCAACTCCATACATTTGAGCCTTATAGCCGAATTTCCGAACGGTTGTCTTCAAAGTTTCGGCTGCCATGGTGATGTTGCCCCGGGTGTTTTTCAGGGCGTCGATGATCATCTCTTTCTCAAGGCTGGCGACGGCATCCTCCAGGGATAGCGCCGGCACGGTACCCGATTCCTTGCCGGTTTGGAGGGTTGGCGGCAGGTGGTAGCTGTGAATCACGCCCTCCTCGCAAAGCAGCACCGCCCGCTCAAGGCAGTTTTCAAGCTCTCTCACATTTCCCGGCCAGTGGTATTCCATGAGCATGTCAATAACCGGTGTCGACAGTCTTTTTATATTTTTGTGATTTTCCCTGGCATATTTTTCGAGAAAATAGTCTGCCAGCAGTAAAATATCGGTCTTGCGCTCGCGCAGCGGTGGGAGGTAAATCGGAAAAACATTCAATCGATAATAGAGGTCACCCCTGAAGGTCTCGTCCTCAACCGCCTCCTCCAGGTTTTTATTGGTGGCGGCGATAATGCGCACATCGACTTTCAGGGTCCGGTGCCCCCCCACCCGTTCAAATTCTTTTTCTTGAAGTACCCTAAGCAGATTGGCCTGAACATCCAGCCCCAGAGATCCGATTTCATCAAGAAATATGGTGCCCTTGTGAGCCAGCTCAAATTTGCCGATTTTTTGTTTGATGGCCCCGGTGAAAGCACCCTTCTCATGGCCAAACAGTTCGCTTTCAATCAGATTGACGGGCAAAGCGGCACAATTGACTTTAACAAAAGGATTTTTTGCCCGATGGCTGCTGTAGTGAATTGAGTTGGCAACCAGTTCTTTGCCGGTCCCGCTTTCGCCCCGAATCAGAACGGTTGCATTGCTCTTGCAAACCTGCGAGACCATTTGAAAAACCTCACGCATTTTATTGCTGTTGCCCACAATATTGCTGATACTGTATTTGTCTCTGAGCACGTTTTGCAACCGTCGGTTCTCCGCACGCAGCCGTTCTTTTTCCAGACGAATGGTTTCAAGCTTGATGACATGGCTGGCGATCATGGCCGCGATAACCGAAAGCAGTTTTTCACCGCCTTTAAGCGCATAGGCCTTATCAAACGGTCGGTTCACGCTGAGGGCTCCGATGACCTGTTTGCCTTTTTTGACCGGAACACAGATAAATGATCGCTCCTTGCCCTGTTTTTTCTTGCGGGTGGCCGTGCGATCCAAAAAGAGCGGTTCCTGACTGATTTTGGGAATGGAAACCGCCCTTCCGGTTTCGATCACTTTACCGGTAATACCTTCTCCAAGCTTGTATTTGACCCGGTTCATGGTGCTTTGAGTCAGGCCGTGGGCCACTTCGATGTTAATCTCATTGCGCAGGGGATTCAAAATTGTTATAGTGCCCTGCACCATATTCATTGAACTCGACAGGATATCCAGCACCTTATACAGAGACTTTCTCAAATCAAGATGCTCGTTTAGCGCATTGGTGATTTCGTAAAGCAGCGTGACTTCTTCAATGGGTTTCATAGCCTAAAATTCTTTCTCAAAATTTAAAAAATTAATTTAACGGATCTGTTATAGTTTAAGCATAATAATACAATTTTGTAATAAATGGCAACCTATTTTCCCCGGTCCCCGGAACTTGGGACTGACTGCCGGTTAAAAGATGATGTTGAAAATTGGGTAACGGAACAATAATAATCTGTAATTTTTTTTAATCCAAAATCGATTCGGCTGAGCCGTTCGGCCCTGAGCTCACGGCCGATGGGCTCGTCGCAGGCCGCAATCCAAAATCAAATGATTCTGCACATCGACATGGATGCCTTTTACGCCTCCGTGGAGCAACTGGATAATCCCCGGCTTAAAAACAAATGCGTCATTGTCGGCGGGACCTCCAACCGCGGAGTGGTTTCGGCGGCCAGCTATGAAGCCAGACAGTTCGGCATCCATTCAGCCATGCCGATCTATCAGGCCAAACAGAAATGTCCCCAGGGAATTTTTGTGCCTCCGCGAATGGGCCGTTATAAGGAGGTATCCAAAAAGGTGATAGCGCTCCTTAGGGATTTTTCACCGCTGGTCGAGCCGGTTTCCATTGATGAAGCCTACATGGATATCACGGGATGCCAACGCCTGTTTGGCGAGCCCCAAGAAACGGCTCGGGAGATTAAAAGACAGATAAAAAAAACGGTTCAGCTGACCTGTTCGATCGGTGTCGCACCCAACAAGTTTCTGGCAAAAATCGCCTCTGATTTGGAAAAGCCCGACGGGCTGACACTGATCCTGCCGGACAAGGTCGCAGAATTTATCGATTCACTTCCCATTAAAAAAGTGCCTGGTGTTGGTAAAAAAATGTACAGACAGCTCGAACTGTTGAGTATTCGAACACTGGGAGACGTGCAAAGGTTACCGGAGAAAACACTGGTGAAGCATCTTGGCAAGTTCGGCCGGCGCTTAGGTGCGCTCTCTTCCGGCGCCGACCATTCGCCGGTATCCCCGCACACACCCCACAAATCTATTAGTAGCGAGCGAACCCTGGCGGCGGACACCCGCGACACGCAACTGCTGAAACGCTATCTTTTGAGACAGTCCGAGGAGGTTGCCAAACAGCTGCGAAAGGCCGGCGTACGCGCCAAAACCATCACCATTAAAATAAAAGATGCCGACTTCAAGCAGGTTACCCGACGAACAACGATTGCCATCCCGACCCAATCATCCAAAACAATCTACAGATATGCGGAAAGATTAATGGATCGCTTCAAAATTACCAAAAAAATCCGGCTCATTGGAGTTGGGACCTCAGGGTTTTCATCAATAACCGCATCTTTACAAATGGGTCTTTTCGAAAACAATGCAGAAACCAAAGATGAATGGGAAAAAGTCGACAAAACCCTTGATTCGATCAGCAAAAAGTTTGGCAGGG
>JAQYWI010000316.1 GCA_030145015.1 Desulfobacterales bacterium | reverse complement strand
CTTTTGCCTTTGTCTTTTTTCCCCTTATCACCCATATCTGTTTCTACTTGTTTGAAAGTGAATTGTGCCGGTGTTGATATCCTTAGCGTATATTTTTACACGGATTTGCTTGGTGGCCTCTATGGTAATTTTTCGTTCCATTGATTGTCATACCCCATCATCAGTTAAAACCCTTCACCAATGCCTTATAATACACCGACAAAAAAAGGTGACCCACATAAAATAAATTATGAATCACCTTTAACCGCTATATCATTTATCTCATTCTTTGATAAGAAGTTCAAGCCCATCGGCGCATGGTCGGGCTACAGAATAGCCAGTCAATTGCCACTGCCCGGGCATTTTATCCCAGCCCCCTTTTTGAATGAATTCAAATCTCTGATAGGTACTTAATTCCCTAAATTCTTTAAATTTCTCTTCATGGTTCGGGTCCTTCATAAATTGGGCGACGCAGATCGCCGCCTGACTCGCCAAGACCGCCTCTTCGGTCATCGTTTTGGTCGTGCTGGAGGTTTTCCAACCCCCCCACGCAAAACCGATGATCATTGCGATGACTGCCCCAGCAATAAGACCACAAACTCCAAACTTAATCTTCCCCGCAGTTTCTGGTTTCATTGATCATACCCCCCCTAAATTATGGCAATATCTTTATTTAATTAACAATTGCAGATTGCCATACGACAATTGAAACCGCAACAGAATAATTCTTGTGTTAAAAAAAACCATAGCAACATAATTGACATAAAATTATATTGACAGCAGAACTCAACATAACTTGCCAATATATGGGAAACATCCAAAGTACAGATATATTGAGAGACTGTCGAAAAAGTCCAAAAATGGTGATTTTAGCAATTTCGCATGTAATAAAATCAATAACTTACGAACATCAAAATCATAAATTTAGGGTTTTTCGACAGTCTCTGAGAGTACCTCAACTTCACTAATATTGCAGATATCCTAATTTGGCAATAAAAAACCCCGACCGAAATCGGGGCTTTTCATCAGGGTGCATATAGGGTGCAATATGACATTGCAATTCAATACGATTTATTATAATCTATTAAACTAACCGCTTGAAATCATTATAAGTGGCTGAAATCATTGACACCTTTATTGGCCTGTCACGCCGGAGGTCGCGAGTTCGAGTCTCGTCGCTCCCGCCAATTTTAAACTAGGCTTGTCATTATGTTAAAACGTGACAGGCCTTTTTTATACCATGACATTTTCTGTCTATATATTGGAAAGCCTTAAGGATGGGAGCTATTATGTGGGGTCAACCAATAAATTGGAGGATAGATTGGAATAATGGGTTCGGACCGAGAAAACCTATTGAATTTAAAAAGAAACTTTTATAATATGCGCCGAAAAACACCTTAAGAAATATATTTTTAAATTGTTACCTTGGTCCGACCCCATAGCCCTTTAGGCGGACGGCCGGGTTACCTTGAGATAAGGAGGCTCATTATGAATTCTGATTTGTTGAAAGAGAAGGTAATCTATTCCATATCCACTCAAGAGCTTGAGAGAAGATGGAAAGCGGTACGGGATGTGATGCAAGATAAAAAAGTGGATTTTTTACTGATTCAGAACAGCCAGGACTATCTGGGGGGGTATGTCAAATGGTTTACCGATGTGCCGGCGGTTCACCATTATCCGGCGACCGTAATTTTTCCAGCCTCAGACGAAATGACAACCATATGGCACGGTTCAACGGATCCTGCACTGGCCGGCCCTCCAGAGTGGCTTATGAGAGGGGTTCGAAAGCGGCTGAGCACCCCCATTATGCTTTCATTGAATTATACCTGTACCTTTGATGCCGAATTAGTCGTGGAAGAGCTAAGGCGCAACAAGGATTGCTGCATTTCTTTTGTAAACGAAGGGGCGATGACCGCCGGATTTTCCAAGTATGTCCGCGAACATCTCACAAACGCGACATTTGTCGATATGACCGATGAGATCGACGAGATTAAAGCCATTAAGAGTCCTGAGGAGATTGAGCGGATCAAAGAAAGCGCCTATCTTCATGATGAGGCCATGAAAGCCTGTTTTGAGGCCATCAAACCGGGGGTGAGGGAGTTTGAAGTGGCTGCCATGGGTAGATTAAAATGCAGGATGCTCGGAAGCGAACAACAGTTCATCCTGATCGGTTCTGCTCCGGCCGGACAGACCTTTTCTTATAACTCCATTCATGCCATGAACCGCAAATTACAGGAGGGCGATCAGATAGCGATTCTTATCGAAGCGGTTGATGCGGCCGGTTATTACACCCATTTGCATCGAATTGCCTGTATCGGCAAGATCCCTGAGGCCTTGGAGGAACAATACGAAGTGGCAAAAGAGGCGCAGCAGGTTACCCTGGACTTGATTAAACCGGGTGCGGATCCTTACGAAATATTTGATGCCAACAACGACTTTTTAAGAAGCCGGGGATTGGTGGAGGAAACACGGTTATATTGCCACGGCCAGGGGTACGACCTGGTTGAACGACCTTCATTTCAGAAGGGGGAAACGATGAAGATCAAAGCGGGTATGAACATTGCGCCGCATCCCGTCATTCTCACAAAAGAGGCCATTGCCATCGTATGTGACAATTATATTGTCACAGAGACGGGAGTGAGTGAGTGCCTGCACAAAACTGCGAAAGAAATTGTTGTCATTTCGTGAGCAATTTAAAAGCGGCATCAGCGAGCACAACTTCTGTTCCTGCTAAGCCGACCGAATAAAAAAGCGTTAATTCATCGGGGGAAGACCTGCCTTTGCGTTTGCCGGCAACAAGTTCGTCTAACTCGATCATCCGTTCTCTTTCAGGGGTGTTTTGCAGATAAAAGGGGGGTGCGTAGGGTTCAAATCCATCGATTTGTTGCAGGGAATCGGTTACGATCGTATGGCTTTTGCGGGCCGCCTCAACAGGGAGTTCATGGCGGTCCTTGAACTTGGGCCCGAGCGTATTGATGTGCGTACCGGGACGCAACCAGCCGGCATCGAGTATGGGCGTAAGGCTGGTTGAGGCACAAATCAGCACTTCAGCCCTGCGAACAACATCTTCAGCCGACGAAAATGCCTTAATGGGAATACCGGTTTTATGACTTAATTCATCCGCAAAGGCCCGGCAATGACTTGCGGTTGGGCTGTATACCATGGCGCTGTCGAAGTGTCTTACCAAAACCGCAGCCCGGCAAAGGGTTCGGGCCTGCAGACCGGAGCCCAGAATACCCAGACACTTTACATCGGATCGAGCCATATGCTTAATGGCAACGGCATTGATCGCCGCGGTTCTGAGCGCACCAATCATGACCCCCTCGCACAGGCCCTTGAAAGCACCCGTGCGACTGTCAAAAACGGCAACGAGTTGCGTGCGTTCGGGTGCATCGCTCTGAAAAGAGTCATAAACCCGGAAGCCGATGGTGTGGGATTCCATTGTTTCGGCACCGGCGGTAAAGACCAGAGCGCCCTTTTCAACACCAATGGAAAATCGGGGCGGTGCAACCAGTTGGCCTGCATTTTTAGCCCGCAGTGATCTTTCAATCGTTTCGATGACCCTGTTCATTGGTAATAATCGATTGATATCGTCATCGGTTAGGATGTGGTACACAGTGCGCCTCCTTTGTTACACGCGACCAACCCATTGGGACAGCAGATCATTTTAAGGCGGTTTGCCTCTGCAGGGCAGTCGCTAAAATTCGAAAAAATTAGCTTTCCAGTTCGACCTGCTTTCCCAGGCGGGCGGAATCGATCGCGGCCCGAATAAACGCTAAATAGATTAATGCGCTTTCGCCGTCCGTCTCCGGGCGGCTACCGGTCTGGATGCAATGCGCAAATTCGCTGATCTCCTCGAAAACCGGGTCGCCCGCAATGAAAGGAACCGGCCGGGGTTTGCGGCCTTTTTGAAAATGTATCAGATGGGTAAATGTATCGTTATTGTGAAAAAATTTGCCCACGGTTGGCACCGGGGGTCTGACGACCCATAGAAGATTCGCTTTGGTGCCGTGAAGATAGAGCCAGTTGTCGTAAGGGGATGCATAAGTTGAACCCAGATAACCGAGCACCCCGGAGCGAAATCGGCATATGGCTAAATTGATATCC
This sequence comes from Desulfobacterales bacterium, assembly GCA_030145015.1. The sequence goes on along the minus strand of JAQYWI010000316.1, from coordinate 434 downwards.
TCAACATCTGCAGAGATATGGAGCTTCTGGAAATAGGCGGAGACGGATTCAACCGGGCCTAAAATATAATTAAACGTATCCACATGATGAATCCCGCTGGTCATGAGCATTCCTCCGGGGCATCCGGCGTCATTGCCCGACCACCGGAATTTATCAGGTGTTAAACTGAATCCCGAATCGCCGGACACACTTGCTTCGACCATAACGGGCTCCCCGACATGGCCCTGATCGATGAACTCTTTTGCTTTGCGGATGCCGGCACTTCGTCGCCGGAGGTGTCCGACCATTAAAACCACATTCGCTTTTTGACAAACCGCGATCATGCGTTTGGCATCGGAAATCGTATTTGCGATGGGTTTTTCCACGAAAACATGTTTACCGTAATTCGCCGCTTGTTCCGCCGGCGCGGCGTGTTCAGCATTCGGTGTTACCAG
>JAQYWI010000131.1 GCA_030145015.1 Desulfobacterales bacterium | reverse complement strand
ACCAGAGCTCCCCACAAAAATAATGCGCCGATGACCTGTACGTTGAGGCCGAAAAATGGATAATGGAACATTAACGGAATAATGGCGGCAATCTGAAAACCCGTTTTGTATTTCCCAAGGTTAGATGCAGACATGTCTTCACCCTTTTCGGCGATGATGTTCCTCAACCCGGTCACGGCCAGTTCACGCCCGATAATAATGCATACGACCCATGCCTGAACCCACCCCAATGAGGTCAGCATGATAAAGGCAGAAGATACTAAAAGCTTATCGGCAATCGGGTCCATGACCTTTCCGAGGGTGGATACCAGGCCTCTTTTTCTGGCGTAAAAACCATCCAGATAATCCGTAATTGCGGCAGCACTGAATAAAAGAGCAGCGATAAATGTACAAATTTTGGTCGGAAACAGTAGAAGAATAACAATGACCGGTACTGCTGCAATGCGGAACAGTGTCAGTTTGTTGGGACCACTAATTAGATTTTGAAGGGTTTCCATTTAATTTTTAACTCGATTTACTATTGTTGGGGTTGACGGGCAATATATTTATCCCTGCATTCTTTGCTGCAAAAATATAGATCGTTCGCGTTAAGATTCAAATGCACGGCATTTCTTTTGGGGAAATAGGCTTCACAATAGGGATCTTTAATCATCACATCGTCGATCTGGCTTGCTTCTTTTCCAGAAACTGTTTTTTGGGTCACATCCGGGAACATCCAGGATCTCAAAGATCTGTATAATAAATACCCCACCCCAAAAAGTATTAAAAATTTGAGCATTTATATTCGAACACCTTTTGTTTATCATCCCCCAGACGCTTCAGCAGGAATTGCATCTCCCTTTTCAACACCGGATGAATTATAAATGGATCTATATCACAGATCGGCTTTAACACAAAACGTCTTTTATGCATCCGGGGGTGAGGCACCACCAACCGTTCTGAATCGATGATGCGATCATCATATAGGATGATATCCATATCAAGAATCCTGGGGCCAAACCGTATGGAATCTTTTATACGCCCGGCAGCGCGCTGGATGAATTCGATTTGATCCAGCAATTGGTAAGGATCATGGGAAGTCTCAAGTTTGACCACCGTGTTGATAAACCAATCCTGATCTTCATAATCCACCGGTTCGGTGGCATAAATGCACGACCGGGCCAGAACCCGAGAAGTGCCGCTTTCGGTAAGTGCCTGGATACCGCCTTGACAGTTCTCCAGCTTATCTCCCATGTTAGACCCAACCGAGATGTAAGCAATGTGCAGTTCGGACATTTGAAACGATAGCTTTAAAATCAAATAGTTGGTTCGTAAGACGCATTATGGGTTATAACGATCTGGAATATTGGGCACGCAGTGAAGCTTTAGCGCTATACTGGAACGATGGGAAAATGGGTTTTTTTGAATCAAATCAATTGCAAATTAAGATGAACATCCTGTGACCCAATATTCCATTATTCCAATTCTCTGCGCTTACTTCCAGGCGTCCGGCTGGAGTTCACCGCTATAAATAATACGGGCATCGCCTTCCATATAAATCTCGTTAAATTGGCCGCCTGTTTCGCTAAAATGGATGGTCAAGTACGCCCCGCTTCGGGTTTGCACGTCTATCGGTGAATTCATATCCAACTGGCAGGCCGATATAATGGCGCTGGCAATGGCCCCCGTTCCGCAGGCCAGCGTTTCGTCTTCAACGCCTCTTTCGTAAGTTCGCACGATAATCTCATTGGGTTTGCTGCGATATACGAAATTTGCATTGGTGCCGGCCGGTGCAAAAGCCTGGTGGAACCGAATTTCCTTTCCCAGTGCGACCACATCAATATTATCAATTTGCGCCACCAGGGTGACAACATGGGGCACGCCGGTGTTTATACTGCTAATCGCCAAAGTGCTATGGGATAACGCTAAAGGGTATGCCAGTTTAAGATCCGAGGCAGCAGGCATCTTAACCTTTACCCGGTCTTTGCTCAGTTGGGCATGAATCACCCCGGCTTCGGTTTCAAAGGATAAGGTGGGGCCGGCAATTCCGTTCATATGGGCAAAACGCGCAGCGCATCTGGCACCGTTGCCGCACATTTCGGCTTTGCTGCCGTCGGAGTTAAAAAACCGCCAGCGGAAATCACACTTTTCAGAGGATTCAATTAAAATGAGGCCGTCAGCTCCGGCAGACATTTTCCGGCGGCAAACACTGCTAATGAAGTCGGCTAAATTTGTGTTTGCAACAATCTGTTGGCGGTTATCGATAATAATAAAATCGTTACCGGCCCCGCTCATCTTGTAGAATGGTATCGGATCCATTTTTCCCTTTTATTAGTTTGGGGGGTGATCGTAGGGTGAAAAAATCATCATTTCTTCATAAAGTGAGGTATGGACTCCCCTCTGACAAGATCCTGGTAGTTTTCTCTTTTCTTCACAACCTGGTGGTGCCCGTCTTTGACCATGACTTCCGCAACCCTGGGCCGCGAACAATAATTGGAAGACATCACAAACCCATAGGCGCCTGTGCTCATTACAGCCAGAAGTTCGCCAGCGTCGACATCGGCGAGGTTGCGGTCAACCGCTAAAAAATCGCCACTTTCGCATATCGGCCCGACGACATCCGCCACGGTTAACGATGCTTCAGAACGTACAACAGGCTCAATGGCGTGAAAGGCATTGTAAAGCGTTGGACGAAGCAAATCGTTCATTCCGGCATCCACAATAATAAAATTCTTGGCACTCCCCGGTTTTTTATAAAGGACGCGCGTTATCAGGATACCGGCATTGCCGACTAAAACTCGGCCCGGTTCCAGGATTAGTTTTAAATCCATTCCCTTAAGGTGGGTCAGAAAACCTTTGGCATATTCTTTGAGAGACGGCGGCGTTTCATCGCCATAGGTGATCCCCAGGCCTCCGCCCATATCAATAAATTTTATATGGATCCCCAATTCGGCCTTCAAGTGATTCAGCAATGCCTTTATGCTTTGCAAGGCGTCTTCAAAAGGTCCGGCTTCCGTTATTTGAGAACCGATGTGGCAATCGATACCGACCACTTCCACATGTTCAAGACTGGCGGCCAGTTGATAACCTTCGATGGCAGCCTCGATATCAATTCCGAATTTATTCTTCTTGAGACCGGTAGAAATATAGGGATGTGTTTTGGGATCGACGTCCGGATTTACGCGTATGGCCACCGGTGCTTTCTTTTTTAGCTTGCCGGCGCGCTGGTTAATCAATTTGAGCTCATCGAAGGATTCCATGTTGAACATCATAATTTCCGATTTTAGGGCATAGTCAATCTCATCGATACGCTTGCCGACGCCGGAATAAACGATGCGATTCGGTGCAAAGCCGGCCTGTATTCCTCGATAAAGCTCCCCTCCGGATACGATATCCAAACCACAACCCAGGGTGGCAAATAATTTCAAAATTGCCAGATTGGTGTTTGCTTTTGCAGAGAAACAAACCAGCCGATCAATACCTTCAAAGGCTTCGTTAAACGCTTTGAAATGACGTGTTAAGGTTGCATGGCTGTATAGATAAAACGGTGTCCCGATCTCTGCCGCAATTTTTTTTATCGGTACATCTTCACAGTAAAGTTCATTTTCGCGGTAGGTAAAATGATGCATGTTTTCCCTAGCGGGCGTTAATCGTTATTCGTTATATGTTAATAGAATGAAAACGGACCCGATTCGATCTTTATGCAACAGTTAAGATGCGATTGATCGCATCCAGTTTGCCAAAACCAATAACAGATAACATCGAATTGAGTTTTAACTCAATCCGATAAATGGTCGAATTTAACGGTGTTTGAGTCCTGACTGCCCTCCCCGTCCTCATCGTAGGCGATCACTTTGTAGATATACCGATAACCCGGCTCGAGAACCTCTGTAAAGCGCATCCGGGTTGGTTTGGCCTTTTCAGATCGTTTCATTTGAATCGGGAGATCAGCGATCTCCGCAAAACGAATCGGGCATTTTTCACAATTGGATTCTGCGGCTGACAATTTAGAACGGAAAACTTTATACCCCACCGGGGCAGAAGCGGAGCGATCATCGGCGCCCTGAACTGTCCAGCTCAGCTCAACAATCCGGTTATCAACGGCATAACTCAAATCTTTGACCGCCGGCGGTGACCGCCGCTGGGGCGGTCGGGGTGGAGCCTTTTTTCCGCAACCGATCCACAAAAAGCTCAAGCCGGCTAACGTAAAGAAAAAAAGGCCCAGCCATCGGCCATGAGAATAATAATCTTTGGGCATTATCATTTGGACCCAGCGGTGCTTTTTTTCAGTTTTTGCTCCGCAGTTTTAATTGCTGCGTTTACCGCCTCTGTGGCTGTTCCGCCAATTGAGGTTCGTCGATCAATCATTTGCTGTGTTGCTAAATAGTCGAATATGTCTTCTTCGATTTGCGCTGCGAATTGTTGCAGCTGTTTTAGCGAAAGTTCATGAATTTCCTTCTTCTTTTTTAAGGCGTAGCGCACGGCCTGCCCGACACAGTGGTGGGCTTCTCTGAAGGGCATGCCCTTGGTAACCAAATAGTCAGCCAGGTCGGTTGCATTTTGATATCCCGTAGCGGCGGCATTCTGCATCCTGGCTTCGTTTATTTTTATTTGCGGAAGCATTTGAGTATAAACTTCCACACAGGAATTTACGATATCGGCCGTATCAAACAGAAGTGCTTTATCTTCCTGCATGTCGCGATTATATGAAAGCGGCAAAGCCTTCATCAGCGTCAACATGGCCATCAGGTTTCCGAATACGCGACCTGTCTTTCCTCTGATCAGTTCCGGAACATCCGGATTTTTTTTCTGCGGCATGATACTGCTGCCGGTTGCAAATGCATCCGGCAGTTCAATGAAACCAAACTCTGATGAAGACCATATGATGAGCTCTTCCGATAAACGGCTCAAATGCATCATGCAAATGCCGGCGGCAGATAAAAATTCGATGATGAAATCACGATCGGAGACGGAATCGACACTATTGGCAGAGGCTTTCGGGAACCCGAGTAACTCGGCCGTGTATTGTCGATCGATCGGATACGGGGTGCCGGCAAGGGCGGCACTGCCCAGGGGCATCACGTTGATTCGTGCCAGACAATCCTGCAGGCGTTGGCTGTCTCTGGAAAACATCTCGTAGTAGGCCATTAGATGATGCGCCAGCAGAATCGGTTGGGCGCGCTGAAGGTGGGTGTAGCCCGGCAGCACAGTTTTGATGTGGCGTCCGGCAAGATCCACCAGTACGGTCTGCAAGTTCACCAGGAGATGCATGCTGGAATCGACTTGATCCCTCAGATACATGCGCACGTCCAGTGCCACCTGATCGTTGCGACTTCTGGCGGTATGCAGTTTCTGAGCAACTTTCCCCACGAGCTCACCCAGTCGTGATTCAATATGGGTGTGGATATCCTCCAGTCTGTCGCTAAATTCAAATGTGGCTTCGTCTATTTCTCTATTTATGGCCTCCAGGCCTTCAATTAATTTCCGGGCCTCCTCGTCAGATATGATGCCCGCCTTTGCCAGCGTTTTGCAATGCGCAATACTTCCCTGAATATCATAGGCGTAAAGGCGCCGATCGACATCAATTGAGGCCGTAAAGGTTTCGACAATTTGGGCGGTTTTTTCTTTGAAGCGGCCGGTCCAGAGTTTTTCCGACATGATTTACCTGTTGCGAGTTACGCGTTGCGAGTTGCGCAATCAGCAACTCAGAAATAATCCTTCTGCTTCCCGAATCCTTAAAATACAATAGGGGCCAAATCCTATTTTTCAATTAGCTTTTGAATCCTCAATCTTAAGGCGTTCAGACGGATAAATCCTTCAGCATCTTTTTGGTTGTAAACATCATCGTCTTCAAAAGTTGCAAAATCTTCCCGATAAAGGGAATGGTCGGATGCACGCCCGAGAACGCGACAACACCCTTTGTATAATTCAAGGCGTACCTTTCCGGATACATTTTGCTGGGTCATATCGATCATATTCTGCAATAGTTTCATCTCGGGAGCAAACCAGAATCCATTGTACACCAGTTGAGCGTATTTGGGAATCAGCGAATCCCGCAGATGCAAGACTTCGCGGTCCATGGTAATGGATTCCATCGCCATGTGGCCGACGCGTAAAATCGTGCCTCCGGGGGTTTCATAAACGCCGCGAGATTTCATCCCCACAAATCGGTTTTCGACCATATCGACCCGGCCCACGCCATGTTTACCGCCATATCTATTTAATTCCCTTAAAAGATCCGCAGGCGAGAATGGGGTTGCGTTCAACTCAACCGGATTGCCCCTTAGGAACGTTAGTTCAATAACTTCAGGCTTATCAGGTGCCTGCCTGGGCGAAACGGTAAGTGTGAAAATGTCCTGCGGTGCTTCTGCCCACGGGTCTTCCAGTATACCGCCTTCATAGCTGATATGCAAAAGATTGGAATCCGTGCTGTATGGTTTGTCATGGGTCGCCTGAACATTTATACCATGCGCTTTTGCAAAGTCCATTAAAGCGGTGCGTGAATTTAAATCCCACTCCCGCCAGGGAGCAATGATTTTTATATGGGGGTCATGGGAAAGATAGCCCAGTTCAAAACGAACCTGATCATTGCCCTTGCCGGTTGCACCGTGACTGACCGCATCGGCCTTCTCGGCCTGCGCAATTTCGATCTGCCGCTTTGCAATCAACGGTCGCGCTAGGGAGGTGCCCAGCAGATACTGGCCCTCATAGATCGCATTGGCACGGAATGCCGGAAACACATAATCGTTGACGAACGTTTCGGTCAAATCCTCAATATACGTCTTGGTGGCCCCGGTATGATCTGCATTCTCCCGGACCTTATCCATGTCATCTTCCTGACCGATATTGGCTGAAAAGGCAACGACATCGCATTGATATGTTTCGATCAACCATTTCAGGATAACCGATGTATCCAGCCCACCTGAATACGCCAACACCACTTTACTTATCTTGTCACTCACCATACGATTCTCCTGCTCGCGTTATTTGTTCTGGCTGATTAAAATATCAAGTATGGCTTTTTGCATATGAAGCTTATTTTCGGATTGATCCCAAACAACTGAATGGGGACCTTCTAGAACCTCTGCGGTAATTTCTTCTTCGCGATGGGCCGGCAAACAATGCAACACAATCGCATCCTTGGCGGCATGTTTTAAAAGCGAGGCATTGAGCTGATAGGGCGCAAAGATTTCCTTACGCGATTCCTGTTCCGCCTCCTGGCCCATACTGGCCCAGACATCTGTATTTACGACATCCGCATCTTTAACGGCCTCGAGCGGATCCGTATTGATGGTGATCTTCGCAACGGGTTTTTGAACGGCGTTATTCACAATCTTCTCATCCGGAAGATAGCCTTGCGGACAGGCTAAATGCAGCTCAAATCCCAGGATGGCCGCCGCATTGATCCAGGATTGGGCCATATTGTTACCATCTCCCACCCAGGCAATTTTTAAATTTTCATATGTGCCTTTGTGTTCGATGACGGTCAACAAATCACTTAACACTTGGCAGGGATGATAGGCATCGGTTAAGGCATTAATCACCGGGATGGTAGAAGATAGCGCAAACTCACTTATCATTTCCTGAGAAAAAGTCCGGATAGCCAAAGCATCCAGATATCTGGAAAGGACCCGGGCGGTATCTTTTATGGGCTCAGCACGCGACATCTGCGTGTCTTTGGAGCTGATAAAAAGCGAAGACCCGCCAAGCTGCACCATAGCGGTCTCAAATGAGACCCGTGTACGCGTTGATGGTTTATCGAACAACAGCCCAAGACTTTTCCCGGTCAGCGGTCGATCGGCCTTGCCTTCCTTCTGTTTTTGTTTGAGCTCTATCGCCCGCTTAAAAAAGGCCTCAAATTCTTCTTTTTCAAGATCGGCCAGTGTGAGCAAGTGCTTCGTCATGGGTCCCCCGTAGGTGAACTTAGTTCACAATTGGAATGATGGAAAGATGGAATGCTGGGCACGCAGTGAAGCTTTAGCGCTATATTGGGCCCCTAAGCTGCATAACGTTGGAAAATATCATTATTCCATTATTCCATGCAGCCGCCTTACGGTCCGGAAGACGCGGCTTCAGTAAGAATCTTATCCAGACATTCGATTAATTCATCAATTTCGTTTTGAGAAATGATCAAAGGCGGAATAAATCGTAAAATATGGTCCTGGATACAATTAATCAAAAAACCCTTTTCCATACATCTGGTAACCATCGGGCCGCCGTCGATTTTGAGCTTCATTCCGAGCAACAGCCCCATTCCGCGTACATCCTCAATAATTGCATGTCGATCTTTCAGTTCGGTCAACCTGTCTTTAAAATATAGGCCGGCCTTATGACCGTTTTCAATTATTTTATCTTCAGTGAGAATTTTGCATACTTCCAGCGCAGCTGCCGTAACGATGGGCGTACCGCCAAATGTGGATGCATGCGAGCCGGGTCCAAAAGCGGCGGCAATCTCTTCTTTGGCCAACATCGCTCCAATGGGCAATCCATTGGCCAGCGCCTTGGCCAATGTCATGATATCCGGTTCAACGCCGAAGTGTTGATAGGCAAAAAGCCGTCCGGTACGACCCATGCCCGTCTGAATTTCATCAAAAATCATCAGAATGCCGGTGTCGTCACAAATTTGTCGGACCGCTTTCAGATAATTTTCATCCGGGCAGCGAACGCCGCCTTCTCCCTGAATGGGCTCCAGCATGACGGCACAGGTGGAGGATCCGATCATTGAGCGCAAGGCCTCCGCATTGTTAAAAGGCACAAAATCAAAGCCTTCCAGAACCGGGTCGAATCCTTTTCTAACTTTTTCCTGACCGGTCGCAGACAGGGTGGCCATGGTGCGCCCGTGAAATGAGCGCTGCATGGTAATGATTCGGAAGCGCTGAGCCTCATCCCGCTCCTTGAAATACCTTCGGGCGAGCTTAATGGCAGCCTCATTGGCTTCAGCCCCGCTGTTGCCAAAAAAGACGCGATCCGCAAAACTATTTTCAACCAGCCAGGAAGCCAACTCCACCTGTGGAAGGGTATAGTACAAATTGGATACATGCAAAAGCGTTTCAGCCTGTGACGAAACGGCTGCGTGAATCCTGGGATGGGCATGTCCCAGATTACAGACTGCTATTCCGGCTACAAAATCCGTGTAGGCGCGTCCCTGGGTGTCCCAAAGTTTACATCCGCTGCCCCTTTCGAAGGCAACCGGAAATCGTTTATAGGTGGCCGCCATCACCTGATCGGCGCGTTTCATTAGCTCGGTCGTCATGCTGTCACCTCCGTGCCAATTCCGCTGTCGGTAAACAATTCTAAAAGGATTGCATGCCGTTTGGTACCATTTATGATTTGAACTTTTTCAACACCATTTTCCAAAGCGTTTAAACCATACTCAATTTTGGGAATCATGCCGCCGGAAATACTCTTATCTGCAGTCATCTTTTTTATCTTGCGGGCGTCGATTGAACTGATCAGATCTCCAGCTGCGTCCAGAAGCCCATCGACATCGGTGAGTAAAATAAGGCGCCCGGCCTTAAGGGCGATGGCAATTCGACTGGCCACGAGATCCGCATTGATATTGAAAGTTTCGCCGGCTTCTCCGGCACCCACCGGTGCAATAATGGGTATAAATCCCTGCTGGGTCAGCTTGTCAATAATTTCAGAATCAACCCGGGTCACCTCCCCTACCAGGCCCGGATCGATGATTTCGGGCGGCTTATTGCTATCCTCCTGATGTACGATCTGAAGCTTTTTGGCTTGAATCAAGCCAGCATCTTTGCCGCTAAGACCAACGGCCTTACCGCCTTGCTGATTGATCTGATGAACGATGGCTTTATTCACTTTACCTCCTAAAACCATCTCAACAACGTCCATGGTGGCTTCATCGGTCAGACGCATCCCGCGCACAAATTTGGGTCTGATGCCCATCTGGTCCAGAACCAGATTAATCTGAGGCCCGCCACCGTGCACCACGACCGGATTCAGACCGACAAATTTTAAGAGCGTAATGTCGCGGGCAAAATCCTGCTTTAGCTGCTCATCCACCATGGCATGCCCGCCGTATTTAATTACGATGGTCATTCCGGAAAAGCGCCGAATATAGGGCAGCGCTTCGATGAGAATATCGGCTACGTTGGGAGTTGTATCACAGGAATCTTTATTCATGGTCTCATTGTACCTAATGAAATTATTAACCTAAACAATATTCATTTGTAAAAGGAGCGTCTACCCAAAAGGAAGACTTGATGAGCGGCCCTGTGGGCCTTGAAGAGCGTCCGGCTTATCGCCGGACTTTAGGTACGGTACATTTTGATGTTCTTGCAGCCGCAAGCATGGCGCTCCTCAAGTCCCGCCATATTTTGGCGGGACGATCCTCAAACGAAGTGCTCCTAAAACGAAGTGCTCTTCCTCACAGAATGTAGCGGCTCAAATCCTCATCGTCCTTAATATCCTTTAATTTGGATTCGACATAATTTTTATCGATCACGATGCGCTTATTTTTCATATCCGGCGCATCAAAAAGAGGGTCTTCCAGCAGACGTTCCATAACCGTATGAAGCCTGCGCGCGCCGATGTTCTCGGTGCGGTTATTAACTTCCTCCGCAATCCTGGCGATGGCCTCGACCGCATCATCTTCGAAGACGACGTCGACGCCCTCGGTTCTCAAGAGGGCCATATATTGAAGCAGGAGCGCATTTTTCGGTTCCGTCAGGATTCTAACAAACTCTTTTCTTCCTAAAGCATCAAGCTCAACGCGAATCGGAAAGCGGCCCTGCAACTCAGGGATTAAATCCGATGGCTTAACCATATGAAATGCACCGGATGCAATAAATAAAATATGATCGGTCTTAACCGGACCATATTTCGTTGTGACAGTACTCCCCTCAACAATGGGCAAAAGATCTCTCTGCACGCCCTCCCGGGACACATCCGGACCGTGGGTGCTATTTCTTCCGGCGATTTTGTCGATCTCGTCCAGAAAAATTATCCCGGATTGTTCGACCTTTTTGATGGCCTGCTTGACAACTTTATCCATATCCACAAGTCCCTGGGCTTCCTCCTGAGCCAGAATCTCCATGGCCTCCGGCACCTTTACTTTCCGCCGTTTGGTTCCCTTGGGAAATACGCCGCCCAGCATATCTTTAAAATTAATCCCCATCTCTTCCATGCCGATATTGGAAAAAATTTCTACCATCGGCATACTGCGGTCAGCAACGTCGAGATCCACATAGCGACTATCCAGTTTACCCCGGCGCAGCATGTTGCGAAGCTTTTCCCGGGTTGATGAGGATTCCTCGGTCTCAGCTGTGACCAGCTCGAATTGGACCTCTTTGGTGTCTTCGTTCCGTGTTGCCGGTGGTGCGCCTGATTTTGGAAGTAACAAATCCAGCATACGCTCTTCAGCAATCTGCCAGGCTTTGTCTTTAACCGCTTCTTGCTCTCTTGCCTTTAGCCTGTTTATGGTCAGCTCAAGAAGATCTCTTACCATTGACTCAACATCCCGCCCCACGTACCCAACTTCGGTAAACTTAGAAGCTTCGACTTTTGAGAAAGGCGAATCCGTGAGTAGGGACAAGCGCCTGGCAATTTCAGTCTTCCCCACGCCGGTGGGTCCGATAACAATGATATTTTTGGGAGCAATTTCATCGCGCAGCTCCGCGGGAACCTGTTGCCGGCGCCATCGGTTTCTTAACGCAATCGCAACGGAGCGCTTGGCTTTGTCCTGGCCGATGATATATTTATTAAGTTCTTTTACAATCTGAGAGGGTTTCAAGGGATTCATGTTTTCTTCACCCGTATGGCTATTTAAAGCTCTTCAACTGTAATTTTATCGTTGGTATAGATACAAATGGACGCCGCAATCTTCATGGCTGCTTCTACAATTCCGCGCGCATTTAAATCTGCATGTTCAATAAGAGCGGTTGCCGCTGCCTGAGCACCAACGCCTCCGGACCCAATTCCGATAACAGATTCATCAGGCTCAATGACATCGCCGTTGCCTGATATGAGATACATCGACTCATCATCCACAGCAATCATAAGCGCCTCGAGACGTCTGAGATATTTGTCGGTTCGCCAGTCCCGTGCCAATTCAACCGCCGCTCGAGTTAGATTTCCATTGTAACGTTCGAGCTTTTGTTCCAAGCGTTCAGAAAGGTGCAAAGCGTCGGCAGTAGCGCCCGCAAATCCAACAATAATTTTTTCTTGATAAATTTTTCTGACTTTCTTAGCGCGATGCTTTATGACGGTATCCTTTAACGTGACCTGTCCATCACCGGCCACCGCCGCTTTTCCCTTATGTCGAACCGCCAATATGGTCGTACCGTGTAACTTCATCGTTTAATGGGCTCCAATAATTTGCTATCTTTCGTTGCGTGTTACGGTCCGCGACGAGCTCGGCCGAGTCGGTTACGAGTTGCGAGTCATGCGCTGCAGAGTTTAATTTGCAATATTTTAACCCGGAACTCGAAACGCTTCCACCGTGGATTACCTTCTTTTGCGTTATAGAACTGTTTCTTTATTTCCGAGGATGCGCTTTATCATACGTCTCCATCAGCCGGTCAATGCTCACATGGGTATACTTTTGGGTTGTTGAAAGACTTTTATGACCCAGAAGTTCTTGTACCACTCTTAAATCCGCTCCGGCATCCAGCATATGCGTGGCAAAGCTATGCCGGATTCCATGCGGTGAAACCGTTGTCAGAAGGCCGATGGAGTCAACCAGATTTCTTAAAATCCTGGCAATCGAACGGACCGTCAAACGTTTGTTGTATTTATTCAAAAATAATGCGCCGTTCTTCAAGGCCTCGGCACCCATCTCCCGGTCCAACTTCTCCCAATAAGCTTTTATCGCCCCCAGCGCCTTCAGACCGATGGGTATAATTCGTTGTTTATTGCCTTTTCCCAGAACGCTAACAACCGCACCCGCAAAATCAACATCGGAATAATTCATGCCGGCGAGCTCGGATACGCGAATCCCACTAGAGTATAGCGTTTCAAAAATAGCCCGATTTCTTAACCCCAGCAGCGTATCGGTCCGGATTGAATCAAGAAGCCGAAACATCTCATCAACCGAAAGATAGACCGGAATGGTTTGATCCTGCTTCGGGGTAAGGACCAATTCAGCCGGGTTTTCTGAAATTAATCCGCGCTTCACCAGAAACCTGAAAAAAGACCGGATCGCTGACAGCTTACGGGCTATGGTTGTTTTTTTGTTCCGGCGGTGCAGAAAACCCAGGTAGCCCCTGATTCGTATCCCGTCAATCTGTGAGAGTGAGACTGTGGGCGCACTTTTTTTGCGACCTTCGTCTGCGACCTGGGATTGAGCAATAAAAGAAAAAAATGCTTCAAGATCCTTGCGGTAAGCCCGGATCGTCTGATCTGAATAACCCTTTTCAGCGCCAAGGGATTCTAAGAACAAACCTATCAGACTTATTGCGGGGGGGGATTCCATTTAGACTTTTCCCTTTAAAACTCGATAAGGGCATGCAGTTCATCCCAGGTACTCACCTCCACAAATGGGTGCGGCTGTCGATTCCAGGGCTGTTTAAAAAGAACCGGCCGCACGCCGGCATCCTGAAGTGCAAAACAAGTTTCGAGCCGATCATCTACAAAATAAGAAATATTTTTTTCGAGCAGAATGTGGGTTTTGCCTTCATGGGAACCACTGGAAATGACCTCAACCAGGGCCGGATCCAAAGCCAGCGTTTCCCGTATCCAATCACAGATAGAGCCTAAATAAGGACGGGCGGTCACAAAAATCACCGGGCCGAAGCGTCTTCCAAGCCGGCTTAAAACTTCAGGAGCACCCGCTATCGGCCGCAATGGAGCGGAATAATTTCCATCCAATATGCGGGTGACGACCGCATCGATGATTTTCGGCTCAATTTCAAGACAATCCGCTAAATTATAACACGTAATGTCTTTATAGCGGATGCCGTCAACATTAAATTCCTGATGGGCGATATCCAGAAACAATGTCATGGTGTCTGCAAATACACCGTCAATATCAAACGCCACCGAGGCTGGATCGATCATCATTATTGGCCAATTCAAGTGCGCTAAAGTAGAAAGTGATCTAAAGTGCCTAAAGTTAAGGAATTCTACCATTTTTATAATAAAGATGGAGCCCTGCGACACCTTAACTTTAGTCACTTGTAACTTTAGTTCACTTTAGTCACTTTCTATATGGCTTGTTTCCAAGTAATGCTATCCCTATTAACTATTCACAAATAACGAATAACTTACCCGCTATGCTGCTGCCCGCCGAGTCTTCTTTTTAAGTCGGGAAATGCGACGTTTATAAATCGTCGCCATTTTTCTATCCTTGGCCTCCAGTGCGGCCTGACGTTCGGCTTTCATGGCTTTGATCTTTTGCTTTAAACCGGCAATGGTGGCATCGGCCTTTTTTACAGGTGCCGTCTTAATGCCTTTTGCGTCTTGAATCGCGACGATCAATTCTTCTTTTTTCATCGCGTGGACACCGGCAATACCCGGTATTTCCTTAGCCATTTCGCGAAGCTCCTTGACCGTCATTTTCTCCAGGGGCTTCCCTTTGGCTTCAACCGGCTTCTCTTTGGCTTCAGTTGGCTCCTCCTTGGCTTCGGTCGGCTCCTCTTTAGCTTCGACCGGCTCCTCTTTAGCTTCGGCCGGCTCCTCTTTGGCTTCGGCCGGCTCCTCCTTGGCTTCGACCGGCTCCTCTTTAGCTTCGGCCGGCTCCTCTTTGGCTTCGGCCGGCCTCTCTTTGGCTTCGGCCGGCTCTTCTTTGGCTTCGGCCGGCTCTTCCTTGGCTACGGCCGGCTCTTCCTTGGCTACGGCCGGCTTCTCCTTGGCTACGGCCGGCTTCTCCTTGGCTTTGGTTGGTTTCTCCTTCGCTTCGGCCGCGGCTTTGGCTGACTTCTCCTTGACTTCGTCGTCCGGTTTCTCCTTGGCTTCGTCGGCTGGCTTCTCACTCATTTCTCTTCGTTCTCCTTTTCTCTTTCGCGTTTAAAGCATAGGCGGAGGCTGCAGGGCCCCCGCCTATAAATTACGCAGGTTCGGTTAAGTTTTCAATTTTTAAAAAACTTAAACGTTTTGAATATCAAATAAAAAAGTCTAATTCAATAAACAATTTTCTAGTAACGTGTCAATATCGAAAATTATCCTTAGCATCGACCGCTCTGTCATTGACCATGTACTTTCATTTATTCTTTGTCGTCCTTATTAAAAAGGCGCGTAAATGGTTTAAAAAGCTCGATTGGGAACGGAAAGATTGTCGTAGAATTGCTTTCTGTAGACATCTCGTTCATGGTTTGCAGATATCTCAGCTGTAAGGCCGTTGGATGTTTTTCAATAATCTTGGAAGCATCTGCCAATCTGCTTGCCGCTTGAAATTCACCCTCGGCATTGATCACCTTGGCCCGCCGTTCGCGCTCAGCCTCGGCCTGTCGGGCAATTGCGCGCTGCATCTCTGTAGGCAAGTCAATATGTTTCAGCTCCACCGTGGCGACTTTAATACCCCACGGATCCGTATGCGTATCCAGGATCTCTTGAAGCTCGGCATTTATCTTATCCCTTTCCGACAAAAGCTCATCCAGTTCAGATTGACCGCACACACTCCTCAAAGTGGTCTGGGCCAGCTGTGACATAGCGTAACTGTAATTTTCAACTTCCACGATCGCTTTGACGGGATCGATCACTCTGAAATAGATAACCGCATTGACTTTTACCGATACATTGTC
>JAQYWI010000130.1 GCA_030145015.1 Desulfobacterales bacterium | reverse complement strand
CATGTATGCTGCGCTTTTGCGTCGGCTTGCGCCTTGATGCATACATTAATCTGCTTAGATTAGACATGTAATCCCGCTTTAGCGGGGCCCTTGGGCATGATCTGCGATTTTTGAGATAGGTTCTAATGTTATCATTTAATTTTATTAGCGGCTTTATTTTGCCATCATGGACCGCATCATGTCCCCGGCATTTTCGGCATGGTCGGCGATGGAGCCTATGATTTCCGTAAATCGGATCAGATGGAATACGGCGACCGCATCATCAATTGAATTGAAGATCTTTTCTTTTGTGGCGTCTTCTATCTTATCCGCTTCATGTTCATATTGGCGTAAGGCACGAATCATGTCTTTAACGATAATCCGTTGATTCTCTGAAAAACTTGAAAAATACTTGCGCGCTTCGGCCACCATTTTGCTCAACTCTTCAATTGGATCCGTGACCGCTTCCACCAGAACCATAAAATCCTTTTCGAGCGTCTTCGGGATGCCGGCGGCGGCCCTGAAAGACAACCAGTCAAGGCCCTCTTCCACGGCATCTATTACTTTGTCCTGTTCTCTTAAATATCGGAACAGCTGGAACTTATCCACAGCCAGCAGGGTGCCTTTGGGAATATGTCCCCGGACGCGGCGCTTGATAGCATCGGCTTCGCTCTCGAGCTTATCAATGTCTTTTCTAAATTGTTCGAAATCCTCGCATCTGTCTTCAATGATACACTCGATAGCTCTTTGAAAAACCCAGGCGCACTCTTTCACCTTTTCGGCATGTTCCTGCAGGCCGTCGAACGGTGATTTGATAAACATCGACATAAATGGTATCCGCATGACGATCTCCTTATGTTCGTTGTTCCCCCATATGGTTATTCAAAAATCCACCTGAAAATATAGAAAAATAGGATGGTCAGACCGGCCCCGACAGGGATGGTCACCACCCAAGAGATCACTATATCCCGAACGGTCCTCAGGTTCAATGCCTCTAAACCTCTTGCCAGGCCGACGCCCAACACAGCCCCGACCAGGGTATGGGTGGTTGAAATCGGGATTCCTAATTTACTTGCCAGCACAATCGTAACCGCTGCGGAAAATTCTGCCGAAAAACCCCTGCTGGGCGTAAGGTCGGTGATGCGCTTGCCCACGGTTTCAATTACCCGCCAGCCCCATGTCGCCAGGCCGACGATAATACCGATCCCGCCAAGGGCGAGCACCCAGGTAGGCACCGCCGATTCCATGACCACGGTGCCGGTTTTGACGATGTTGATAACGGCTGCAAGCGGGCCGATGGCGTTGGCAACATCATTGGCACCATGGGCAAAGGCAACGAAACCGGCGCTTAAAATTTGCAGATATATAAAAATGCGTTCCACCTTCTGGTAAGAGACGACTTCCATTTCCGAGTCGGCCTTTTGCCTTACTTCTGCCCTCATTCGGCCGACTCTTTCAAGGATATCCTCCAGTTCCGGCTGCATGTCGGCATTTGAGCTTTCCAGGGCTTTTTTCAGATTTTTATCTGCCCGGCCCAAGCCAATGGAAAGCGACCAGGAGGGCGGTAAAATTTCCTCTTCATCGGGAATTTCCTGGATGTTTTTGATCAAAAAATGGCTTACCACTGCGGCAACCAGACCGATACCAGCGGCCATTAAAAGCGCTTGCGTTAAAGGCAAATCCAAATGCAGGTTTTTCAACCCCTTAAACACCATTACTAAACTCAGAATTGAAAATACAAAGAAAACCAGGTAGGGAGTGAGTTGTTTGGCTTTTAATACGGGCGTCGCCGAGTCGAATACCTCCTTTCTGATGTAGCTAAATAAAAAAAACGCAATCGTACCACTGAGCAGCGGTGAAATCACCCAACTTAAAACGATGGCACCCACCTTATCCCAGTGAACCGCCGATGCGCCG
Organism: Desulfobacterales bacterium; assembly: GCA_030145015.1. The sequence continues at coordinate 13,837 of JAQYWI010000130.1, read as the reverse complement.
CCAACGACGACCCCAAATCCTATGATCGCGCCTACGATTGAATGGGTTGTTGAAATAGGCCAGCCATAGTAAGAGGCAAACTGCAGCCAGGCAGCAGCGGCTAACATGGCGGCCAGCATACCATAGGCCAATAACATCGGTTGGTCATTAAAGCTTTGGGTATCAATAATACCCTTCCGCACTGTTTCGGAAACATGACTTCCCACAAAGAAAGCCCCGGAAAATTCAAGAATAGCCGCCAGAATAACGGCTCTTTTTAACGTCAGGGCGCCTGAGCCCACCGAAGTGCCCATGGCATTGGCCACGTCGTTGGCGCCCACGCTCCAGGCCATGTAAAACCCGAACAACAAAGCCAGGCCAAAAACGATCATTTCAACATTAATTTCCACTTATTTTTTGTCCTATCCATTATTCTGTAATCATGGCGCCCGCATGTGGCCTGCATTTTCAGCATTATCGGCGACGAAGCCGATGATTTCCGCCGGCCCCACCAGATGAAATACGGCAACCGGATTCTGAATTAACCACCCCGCCGCAAGCGGATGGGGTATTGAAAAGAACTTAATAAAGATCATCATTTTTGATAAAAATCAAGGGATTACCATAAAAACTATGACAGGATTAATCATGTTGCCGAGAACCAATCAGAGGTTTTGAAATGGTTGATTAGAACCCATCTCAAAAATGTCTTTTGGCCCAATATCTTTGTTGGTGCCGCGTTTCAAATCCTCGACATACAACAGTATGCCTCCGGTTAGAAACTCGGCCCCGCCGCGATCTTGAACCAAAATCCTATTTTTGAGATGGGTTCTTGTTGGTTGGCGAGGCAATACCACGCCGGGATTGGCAAATCAATGAAAAATATTCGGAAGTCACGTTTTTAGGTTCAATACGCTCAATAATTTACTTGACAAATATCCATAGAGAGGTTATCTGAATATATGTTCATATATTCAAGGATTATTTATGAGTTCAAAAAATGCCAGATGTTTAGATGGGGATGACTGCCAGGTTCGGGTGATTCACCTTGATCGGGTGGAACAGGCGCGCCGGGAAACAGTCTCGCAAAAAGAACTGAATTGGCTCTCATCCATTTATAAGGTTCTGGGTGATCCCAGCCGCCTGAAGATTGTCATGGCACTCCGAAACGTTGAGATGTGCGTGTGCGATCTGGCCGCATTTCTGGGACTGACGGAGTCGGCCATATCGCATCAATTGCGCCGGTTTAAAGACCTGGCGCTGGTGAAAAGCCGTCGGGAAGGCCAGGTGATCTATTATTCGCTGGATGATGAGCATGTGGCGGAGTTGTTGAATATCGGGCTGGAGCATGTCATGGAATAAAGATGGGTTTCAGGTGTCAGGTTTCGGGTGTCAGAAAAAAATGACTGATTGCGGATTCTGATAATTCTGGAGTTCATCAGGTTCGTATCCCTAACACCTGAACACTGACACCTGAAACCTTTTTAAAAAAGGATAGAAAATTGAATTTTCTTATCGAAATTTTGCTTGCAAGTTGGGGTTTGCTGGTGGATGCTTCGGTTTACATTTTGTTCGGATTGCTGGTGGCCGGGCTTTTACGGGTCTTTTTAAATCCAAATTCGGTCGCCAGGCATCTGGGGCAGGGTCGCTTTAAATCCGTTATAAAAGCGGCTTTTTTTGGAATACCGATTCCGTTGTGATCGTGCGGTGTGCTACCCGCAGCCGTGTCGCTGCGCAAACAGGGTGCCAGCAACGGTGCCACCACCGCTTTTCTGATATCAACACCGGAATCCGGTGTGGATTCCATTTCCATAACCTACGCATTGTTGGATCCGATCATGACGGTTGCCCGTCCCTTGGCCGCCTTTGTTACCGCTGCGGTGGCGGGGATCACCGAAAATTTTTTTGGCGAGAGCAATTCAACGCGCAAAATTGCCCCGGATCTGAGCTGTCCGGTGGACGGCTGCTGTGACGGACAAAACTGCTCCCCTGAAGAACATCGGCACCATCATAGCTTCTGGGAGAAGTTTTCAGCCGGGATGCGGTTTGCCATTGGTGATCTCTGGGAAGATCTGGCGGTGTGGTTTCTGATAGGACTCATATTGGCCGGATTGATTACGGTGCTGATACCGCCGGATATGTTCAGCAAATATCTGGGAGCCGGCCTTCCGGCCATGCTGATCATGCTGGCCGTCGGTATCCCGCTGTACATCTGTGCCACCGCCTCGACACCGATTGCCGCGGCCCTGATTTTAAAAGGCGTCAGTCCGGGTGCGGCCCTGGTGTTTCTTCTGGCCGGACCGGCTACCAACATGGCGTCTCTAACGGTCCTAACCGGTGTTCTGGGCAAACGGGCCACCGCCATTTATCTGGCATCCATTGCAATCTGCGCCGTCGTTTTCGGTTTAATCGTTGATCAGGTATATGTGTCATTCGGGATATCGGCCCAGGCGATGGTGGGCCGGGCATCGGAATTTGTACCCGAATGGGCCGGTTTGATGGGTGCTATCCTTATATTGGGGATGTCGCTGAAACCCATCTGGAGCAGCATAAAGGCGCGTTTCAAGTCGGCAGGCCCGCAAGCTGAAATGGAACCTGAGCATCTAAAGACGCCCGCAGAACCGCTGCCGGTGATTTCCGATTGCGGTCCTGGCTGTGACTGTTCGTCCGGAAAGGGTCGACCCTGAACGCATCCGCGTTCAGGAGGTGTCAGGTGTCAGTGTTCAGGTGTCAGGAAAAATAGCTCGTAGCTGATAGCTCATGGCTCATAGCTTGAAGGCCGGCAGGCCAGGAGGCCAGGAGGCCTGGAAGCTTTCGCGCTTTCCAGCTTCCAAGCCGATCCGCCTTTTTTTGAATCCTGACACCTGACACCTGACACCCGACACCCGAACCCTGACACCTTTGGTTAACCAACCAATCGCTGTTCACCGCAGAAAACATACAACCCGGCGTCATTATCGTCCAGGGATGCCACGGTCATGTTCAGATTGGCAGCCAGATCTATTGCCAGCGCTGTGGGACGTGAGTGCGCCAGGATGACGGGGATGCGCGCGCGGGCGGATTTTTGAACCAATTCGTAACTGATACGGGATGAGAGGATTAAAAGTTCGGCCCGGTCGAGTTGGTGGCTTAAAAAAACTTTGCCGATGGCCTTATCCAGGGCATTATGGCGCCCCACATCTTCGGCAACCGTTAAAAGCGCCAGATCGGAACCATAAATAGCCGCCGCATGGGAGGCCAGGGTCTGTTTGCGCAAGGGCTGTAAATCGGGGAGTGCTTCCAGGCAGGTCAGGGCTTTTTTAATGTCTATTGGATGGTCGGCTTCCAGTGGTTTTATGATCTGGTAGAGGTCCTTAACCAGTTCCTTGCCGCACAGGCCGCAGCTGGTCTGACTGATAAAACCCCGCCGGTCCAATATATCCGATATTTGTTCGCGTCGGGATGGCGTCAGCGTTACCGTTATCACATTGGTGTCATCATCTTCGCAAAATCCGATGGACGTTAAATCATCCGGGGTATCAATGATACCTTCGGTCAGACAGAAGCCGGCCACATGCGCGATTTCATCACCCGGTGTGCGCATCACCACGGCATAGGGGTTCCCCTCTATGCGAATTGAAAGCGGCTCTTCTGCCAACAGTTTCTGGTTCGTCGCGGTTTTCGATCGGTTATCCCAGTGAATCGATTTGTGCTGAAAAACATTATCCAAGTCGACCTCCGTTGCCATTCGGAAATGCAGTTCGGGTTTGAAACGAATTGATATTCCTTTTCAGTTCATTTTCCCCTGCGATCTGTTTCGGTTCTCCACTTTATGCGCTGCGCCGATTAGGCCATAGCGTTTACCTAAAGTATATGACCATTTTATAATATGTCTAATTTGAAATAAAATTCAACTTTTTCTTGACAAATTTCTCTAAAAGATTAATATCTCTAAGTTTTAGAACCCAGAAAATATCTTAGGAGGCTGATTCAATGTACGCGGTAGTGACTTCAGGCGGAAAGCAATATAAAGTTCAAGAAGGTGAAATTTTAAGAGTTGAAAAAATTCCCGGCAATGTGGGCAGTTCGGTTATTTTTGACAAGGTCTTGATGGTTGCGGACGGCGACAAGGTAAATATCGGCCAGCCGGTTCTGGATGACGCTTTAGTTGAAGGTCATATTGTCGAGCAGGGCAAAACCAAAAAGATTATTGTTTTTAAATATAAACGTCGCAAACGATATCGCCGCAAACAGGGACATCGCCAGCAGTTCACGGCGGTTAAAATAGACAGCATAACATCCAAAACTGCCAAGGCCCCTAAAAAGGCTGAACCTGAAGCCGAAGCTAAAAAAGAGGTAAAGAAGGCGTCCCCTAAGAAAGTGGAGGCTAAAGTCGAGGCGAAAAAGCCTGAGACCACAAAAGCCGCGGTAAAGAAAAAAGAAGTCGAGAAGCCTGAGGAAAAGTCAGAGTCGAAGAAGGCGGCAGCACCGAAAGCCAAGAAAGCTGAGGCCACGCCAAAGGCTGAAAAAGAAGCCGCACCGAAAACCGAGGTCAAAAAAACAACGGTCAAAAAAACCGAGACCAAACAAGAGAAAAAGGCAGAATAAATCCGAAAATCGAATATCGAAAAACGAAACAAATTCGAAATCCGAATTCCAAATTTTCAAAACGTTTCGTTTTAAATTCATTCGATATGAGCTATTATAAGTTTTGAATTTCGAATTTCGGGTTTCGGATTTCGAATTTTTTAATACTAAAAGCGTGATCTAAAATCCAAAGCAACTTAAGATGATTACACTTGTTTTGGTAAGGAGTTTTAAAAATGGCTCATAAAAAAGCAGCCGGTAGTTCAAAAAACGGTCGCGACAGCAATGCCCAACGCCGCGGCGTGAAACGATACGGCGGTGAAAAAGTAAAAGCCGGTAATATCCTGATCCGACAGGTGGGGACCCGGATCCATCCGGGTGACAACGTCGGAATGGGCAGGGACTATACCCTTTACGCTAAAATTGATGGTATTGTTGCATATGAACGCGTAGGCCGTTCGCGTAAAAGGGTTAACGTATACGGCGAGTGAAATTCTTTGATGAAGCAATTATCACCGTTCAGTCCGGCGACGGCGGGCGTGGGTGCCTCAGTTTTAGGCGTGAGAAGCACGTTCCCCGGGGCGGCCCGGACGGTGGTGACGGCGGCAAAGGCGGCGATGTTATTCTAAAAAGCACATCGCGCCGGCGCACCCTTTACCCATTTCAATTAAAACGGCAATTTAAAGCAAAGAATGGTGCCCACGGCCAGGGGAAACAAAAAACCGGAAAAAGCGGCCCAGATCTGATCATCGAAATTCCGCCCGGCACCCTGGTTAAAGATGCCGACAGCAACGAGGTTCTAAAAGACTTTACCGCCGCCGGCGAATCCTATATCGTTGTCCGAGGCGGTAGAGGCGGCCTCGGCAATACGCGTTTTAAAACCTCCACCAATCGAGCACCCCGCCACGCCCAACCCGGAGAAGCCGGTCAATTCCACAAACTTAAACTGGAGCTCAAGCTTTTAGCCGATGTGGGAATCATCGGACTGCCCAATGCCGGCAAATCCACTCTAATCAGCAAAATCTCTTCCGCCACACCTAAAATTGGTGACTATCCATTTACAACGCTGACGCCGACCCTGGGTGTCGTTGAAACCGGATGGGGCGAACCTTTTGTTGTTGCGGATATCCCCGGCCTAATTGAGGGCGCCCATCAAGGTGCCGGTCTTGGCACTCAATTTCTAAGGCATATCGAAAGAACCCGAATTTTGATTCATATGGTCGATGCCGGGACCGTTGACCCGGATCATCCCCTCGATGATTATGAGACCGTCAATAAGGAATTAAAATCTTTCAATGCGCAGTTGACCCAAAAGCCCCAGATCGTGGTCCTGAACAAAATGGATTTGACCGGAACAGAGGATGCGGCGGATGCATTTACAGACGCATTGCAGCATGAGCCGGTGATTTTAATTTCGGCGATAAAAAAAAAGGGAGTCAAGAAACTGATTTCGCGAATACTCGAATTATTGGATCGATCTTATGATAAATAACCGAAAATTAAGCTTTGCGCGGGCAAAACGCGTGGTTGTTAAAATTGGAAGTAATGTGCTCACCCAAAACAATGGATTGAATTTAAAAGCGATTCAATTTATCACCCGGCAGATTTGCCGGCTAATCGACGACGGCCGCGAGGTGATTCTGGTGTCATCCGGGGCCATGGCTTCGGGCGTAAAAAAAGTCGGCCTTCCTAAAAGACCCGATGAACTTCCCAAAAGGCAAGCAGTGGCTGCGGTGGGCCAGGCCGGACTGATCATGGAATATGAGAAAGCATTCGGCCGGTTTCATAAAAAAGTAGCCCAGATTCTTCTGACCAGTGAAGATCTATCCAATCGAAAAAGATATTTAAATGCCAGGAACACACTTTACACGCTCTTAGGCTGGCAGGTTGTCCCGATCATCAATGAAAACGATACCGTATCGGTGGAGGAAATAAAATTGGGCGACAATGACAACCTTGCCGCCATGATTACGTTATTGATGGAAGCGGACATTCTAATCAACCTTACGGATATCGAAGGCCTTTACAACAAGGATCCCCGCATCCATCATGATGCCGAGTTAATACCGATGGTGACGACGATAACCAAAAGTACGGAACAATATGCCAGTGAAATTCCCGGCGCACTGGGAACCGGAGGCATGATCAGCAAAATAAGAGCGGCCCGCAAAGTTAATTCCGCCGGTGTTCCCATGGTGATCGCTAAAGGCGATGAACCCAATATTTTGATTAAACTCTTTTCCGATGGGGCCCATGGCACGTTTTTTGTGCCCCGAAAAGAGAAACTGGCCAGCCGCAAATGCTGGATCGCCTTTTCCCTGAAACCCCAGGGGGCCGTTAAAATAGATGACGGTGCCGCAAACGCGATTCTAAAGAATGGCAAAAGTCTCCTTCCAAGCGGTATCGTTGCCGTGGAAGAGGATTTTAACATCGGTGCCGCGGTGGAATTTAAGAACCGCGAAAATGAAATATTAGGCGTCGGATTGGCCAATTACAGCGCTGCCGACATCCGCAAAATTATGGGATTAAAATCAAAACAGATCAAAGCGGTGCTTGGCCATAAGGCCTATGATGAAGTTATTCATCGCGACAACCTTGCAATCACCTGTGATTGTTAGGTCTAGACAGCATGCGCAGGCTTGAAATTATTATTTGCCATCTTAATCGTTCCGGGGATAAAGTAAAAAAAGGGGTATTTTTTTTAAATTAACAAGGTGCCGACCTTAAACCCGACTAAATGAGACACTGAGATGACCATCGAGACAACCATCAGAGAAATGGCCGAAGCGGCAAGGCGTGCTGCCGCGGCGGTTGCCCGTTGCCCCGCGGACCAAAAGAATGTGACCCTCCAAAGAATTGCCGAAAAAATTTTACAGGAAGCAGTTTATATTAAGGCAGAGAATGAAAAGGATCTTGTAAGGGCTAAAGAGATGGGGCTTTCGGATCCCATGATTGAGCGGCTTAACCTCAAGGAGACGGCCCTGCAAGCCATGGCCGACGGACTCAATGATGTTGCCCGGCTCGAGGATCCGGTCGGAAGCCTGAGCCGCACGTGGACCCGCCCCAACGGACTTAAAATATCGCGCATGCGCATACCGCTGGGTGTCATCGGTATTATTTATGAATCCAGACCCAATGTAACCGTTGATGCTGCCGGCCTATGTCTGAAAGCCGGAAATGCGGTTATACTTCGGGGTGGATCGGAAGCATTCAATTCGAACCAGGCTCTGGCTAAGATCATCAGCCGGGCGCTTGAGGAAACCGGTCTGCCTGAGCGCGCTGTTCAAGTCATACCGGTTCGGGACAGATCCGCCGTAAACGCTCTTCTGAAGCAGGAAGAATTTATCGATTTAATCATCCCGCGAGGGGGCGAAGGCTTAATCCGTTTCGTGGTGGAAAATTCCAAAATACCCGTTCTCAAGCATTATAAAGGGGTATGCCATGTGTATATCGATGCCGGCGCGGAATTGAATATGGCACAGGAAATCTGCTTCAATGCCAAAGTGCAGCGGCCGGGAGTGTGCAATGCCATGGAAACTTTGCTGGTTCATCAATCCCTGGCCGAAAAATTTCTACCCGACATGGCTGAACGCTTTTCTGCTGCGGGCGTGGAACTCCGAGGCTGCCCGGTAACATGCCGTATTTTACCCGGGGCGAACCGCGCCGAGGATGCAGATTGGCCGGAGGAATATCTGGATCTGATCCTCGCGGTTAAGGTGGTTGAAGATATGGATCAGGCGATTTCACATATTGCCAATTACGGTTCTAACCATACCGAAGCAATCGTGACGCGGGATGATGACCGGGCGCGACGTTTTGTCCGTGAGGTGGATTCATCTGTCGTATTGGTAAATGCCTCAACACGCTTTAATGACGGCGGGCAACTGGGGCTGGGTGCCGAAATAGGCATCAGCACCTCCAAGCTGCACGCCTTCGGGCCGATGGGGGTGGAGGAGCTTACGACCACGAAATTTGTCGTGTTCGGAGACGGACAGATTAGGACTTGAAGGAATTACCTGGGTTCTTTTTGAACGACAGCAAGAATATGTAATGCATTATTAAAATAACCTTTCTACTGATAAATCCGAAATCCGAAGTACGAAATTCTAAACAAATCCGAAATTCGAAATTCAAATGCTCTAAACGGTTTTGAATTTCGGTCATTCGATATTCGGATTTGTTTCGGATTTCGATATTCGAATTTCGAAATTGATTCAAAGACAGCAAAAATTTTAATATAATCTTTACTGGTTTTGGAATTCACACCTATCTTCAATATGGAATACGGGCTTCTAAAATGCGTATAGGTCTATTCGGCGGCACCTTTAACCCCATTCATCGGGGCCATCTCCGGGCCGCGTCGGAAGTTATAAAAAAATTCAATCTGGATCGGATCTTCTTGATTCCAGCCGCATTGCCTCCCCATAAAACACCCGGCGCGGTGGCAAACGCCGATGATCGCCTGGAGATGATCCATCTGGCCATTGGTAATCTTTCCGGGTTAACGGTTTCCGATGTTGAATTAAATCGTCCGGGGCCTTCCTATACGATTGATACGGTTCGACATTTTAAGAAGACACTTTCAGATGATTCCCGGATCTACCTTATTATGGGGCTTGACGCCTTCCTCGAAATCGATACCTGGAAATCTTACGCCGAATTGCTTGAACAGATCGCTTTTATCGTTATGGCGCGCCCCAATGCGGATTGCCCGGACGTTGATCAGGGCTGGAAAATTCTGGAGAAATACCTTAAATCGACGCTGTCGGCGGATTATGAATTTATAACAGCACGCGGCTGCTATACTTCAGAAGGCAAGCCGCCCATTCATATTGTTGATATCGATGCCATGGATATCTCCTCGACCAAAATCCGGCAAAACCTTAAAACCAAGAAGACCATCGGAGATCTGGTACCTCCGGAGGTGGCAGAATTTATTCAATTAAAAGGACTTTATACATGAGCAAAGATGCAGTCTCCGAACTTGACCTGTACATTAAAGCGGCTTCGGCAAAGAAAGCACTGAATTTGGTGGCCCTGGATGTTGCCGAGCTTACCTCCATCGCAGATGTATTTATTATCTGCAGCGGACGGTCGAACCGCCAGGTTAAAGCGATTGCGGATTCTATTGTCGTCAATTTAAAGAAGCATAAAATCAAGCCGCTCAGTGTGGAAGGAACCGCAGAAGGGCATTGGGTTTTACTGGATTACGGACATGTGGTCATCCATGTGTTTTACGAACCGATCCGGGAATTTTTTGATCTTGAAGGGCTCTGGGTCGATGCCAGACGAATTACAACACCCGGCATGAAGAAGTCGCAAAGTTCAAAGAATTAGAACCTATCCCAAAATTAGCAGTTCATCTTGTAAGACAGAGAAAAAAGTTCCAAGGGTGTTCTAACGTTAGAAGTGCCTAAAATGACTAAAATGAGCTAAAATGCCTAAAATTGAGGAATTCTACCCGTCGAGAGCCTCCCGTCGAGAGCCTCTGGGTCGAACGACTGGGTCGAACGATCTTATTTATAATAAAAGATTGAGCGCAGCGAAACTATCATTTTAAGCATTTTAGATCATTTTAAATTTTAGCTCATTTGTTGTAAGCACTTTTATCGGTTTATAACTTTCCCATTGAGTAGCTAAATGCATTTTTGAGATAAGTTTTAGTGCTGAGCGCTTAGGACGGGGAGACAGTGGTGAAATATTACCATGTCTGATTACCAGAAACCATATTCGATGATCACCGATTTTGTCACCGGCAAGGAGATCCCCAATGTCGGTTCCGAGGAAAACCGTCAGATGGTTGAGCGATTTTTAGTGAATGAAAAAGGGTTTTTGAAAGAAGATATTGAAGTCGATGTTGATATTGAGATGACCGTTGCGGGAGAACTTTACCGCTCTCAAATCGATCTGGTTGTCAGCGTTGACGGCGGTGCGACCCTTTTTATGGCCATTAAATGTGCGGCCGCTTCCCTGGGGTCCCGGGAAAGAGAAATTTTAGCGGCCTCCAGGCTTCTTTCTGAGCACCAGCTTCCCCTTTCAGTTGTATCTGATGGAAAAACGGCCATTGTTCTGGACACGGTTACCGGCCGGAAGCTGGGGGAGGGCCTACCTGCCATACTTTCAAAAGCGGAGGCGCGGGGAAAATTAAGAGCTTTTAAACCATCGCCTTTTCCGAAAGATAAACGCGAGCGGGAGAAATTAATTTTTCGATCTTACGACAGCATGAATGTGAACGTGCAACGGAATATATAGAACCAAATGGTTATAGGTTGAGCGCCTTGTTCTGTTGCCCGTTAGCCGGTTAACAGACTGAAATAAGACATTTTTCCTCTTTTAACGGGCCCAACTGGCCAACCTAAAACCCTAATCCACTTTTTTAAGAAGAGTTCTATACTATATGCTGAGCATATCGGGTGGAAACTCGATTTCAATGGCTTCATCCGGGCAGTCCTGCCTGCAAGATCCGCAGTGCCAGCATTCTTCAGGATATTTCAGATAGGGGATATCCGCATCTTCAGCGGTCTGCATGTAAATCGCGTCTGCCGGGCAGATGGAATCACACAGACCGCAGCCGGTGCATTTATGCATGTCGAAAATGGGTGGCATTTATTATCCTCCAGGGCACAGCATAATTTGTCAAGCTCGCATCACCCGTAGGTGATCGGCTCAAAAGAACAGGAAAGTTCCTCCCCATCCTTACTGACGACCACCAGACCGCACCAGTTGGTGTCATCGGTGTCGGGAAAGTCCAGGCGATGGTGGTACGGTTTATTTCTGCTCTCCTCCCGGAAAAGCGCGGTGGTGGCCATCAACTTGCCGACAGCCAGGATTGAACGCGTTTCGTGGGTTCGCATAAGCTCATGCAGATCATTGGCCTTTATTTCATCCAGATAGTGCTCGATTCGCTGAAGCTTCTCCAATCCGTAGGTTAGGGCCTGTTCAGTGCGCCGTGGGCCCACATGCTCGGCCATTATTTTTCGGATGCTGTCTTCAATCTGGCGGTAGGGATGCCCGGATGCGCGCTGCAGGGGTTCCATAAATCGTTCAATCTTTGCGCGGGTCATGGAATTCGTAATGTCCTCACCGCGGGAAATGGTTTTGGCGTAAGCCGCGGCCGATTTCCCGGCTTTATAACCGCCGGTGATGGCCCCGTGTACGCAGCGGTTGTGGTCGCAGGCGTCTCCGCAGGCAAAAAGTCCTGGAACCGTCGCGGCTGATTCCTTGTCGATCTTAATCCCGCTCCCCGTTACTTCAGTGGGGCCGGCCTGCATACCTTCTGACACTGTAATTTCAACCGGCTTTGCGCTCAAGTCCTCTCCGCGTTGTTCAAAATAGTCCGGCAGCGTATCCTTATCATAACCCAGAGTGGCCATAAGGTGCGTCAAATCCTTCTCGGTCAGATGACGGCAGTCAATGTAGATGGGGCCATGTCCTTTGCGTATTTCTTCTAAAGTGTGAAATACCACCTCATAACGCGGGGCCCGGTTACCCATCGAATTGTGCTTTTCCATATAATATTCTCCCAGGCTGTTGAGAAAGCGGCCCCCCATTCCCACCAGGGCATTGAAACCTGGAGCGGCAAATCCCTTGGGCAGTAACGTCATACGCATATATTCCATATTGGTGAGGGCCGCACCGGCCTTCAACGCCATAATCTGTCCATCGCCGGTATCGAAGGGGCAAAGCCAGGTGTTAAAAGGATTGATACGCGGATTTTCATATAAACGATTGGTGTTGCCGGTGGCAATGATGGTCGCTTTAGCCTCGATGACATAAAAGATCCCGTTGCGGATGTGAAAACCGACGCCGCCCACAACGGTTCCTTGATGATTGATGAGATCGACCATCATCACTTTATCAAGAACAGTACATCCCAGCTTGCGCACGGCTTTTCCTAAACAAGGCTTAAGCTTTTTGCCGTTAAAATTGATCCAAAAGGTACCTGGCTGGCCCATCGATCCGGTTCGGAAAAAAGTCCCATCGGACTGGGTTAGCGGAGTGCCGATTTTTGCCATGCGCTCAATTGCATCGGGCAGTTCAGCACAATAAACGGAATCGATGATGGAGAGATGCCCCGTTCCGCGCCCGATCTTCTCCACGTAATTCAAGAACCCTTCCCGGGTATCCCATTTTTGACCTTCATTCAGAAACGCCAAAAAATGGTCTACACCGCCGCCGATATCGCCGCTTCGGTTTATATTGCCCTTGTCGGCCACAACGACGCTGGCCCCCTTTTGGGAAGCGCCCATGGCGGCATTTGTGCCGGCTAACCCGCCACCGACAATGAGCACGTCAGTTGAAATATTAACAATTTCCATCTCTTTTCCCCTTGATTTGAAGTGGTTTCAAAATCTCAGATCAGGTTCAAGGGCAAGGCGTCCCGCGAATTGAAAGCGGAGCGTACACGCTAGTACGTGAGCATTTCAATTCGCGGGACAACGCAGCCATTGAGCCTTAGATGGGGTTTTGAAACCACTTCTATCTGTCCTGATGGATTAACCGCAGCATGTTTCCGGAAAATATCATCTCCTTATCGCTTTGAGGGATATCCAGCTGTTCGATGGATGTAATGGCCTCCTTAATATCTCCGATGACATGCGGGTAATCAGAGCCCAAAACCATATGATCGGCACCGACAAAGGCGTAAGCGCACATGAGGGCAGGTTCAAAAAAACTGACGGTATCGTAATAAAACCGCTTAAGATAATCTTTAGCCGGTCCGGAGATATTTTCCTGGCATTCAGGGTAGGCTTCATAACAATTTTGGATACGCTCTGCCAGGTATGGAACGGCCCCGCCTAAATGGGAAACGATGAAATTGAGGTCTGGGAACCGGTCCATTACACCGCCCATCACCAGTCGGACCACCGCCACACAAATGTCCATCTCAAATCCGATCATCGGAAGCAGGCGGTAATCCTTATAGGTTTCTTTATCCACCGGCGCTCTGGGGTGTATGTGGATTGGCAGATCGTACTCAGACATACATTCATAAAAGGGATACAGACGTTGATCGTCCAGGCCCATTCCGTTTATATTGGTGCCGATGCAGGCGCCTTTGAAATTCATTTCATCGATGCATCGTTTCAATTCTTTGACGGTTCGATCCGGATCATTAAAGGGTAAGGTCGCAAAAGCCAGAAAACGGTCGGGGTGGTTTTGGCAAATTTCGCCAATTTCGTCATTAACGATTCTGGCCAGACTTTCACCTATTTCCACAGGAAAGATATCGACACTGGGAGCGGATAAGGTCAGAATCTGAATATCAAATCCGATCTGGTTCATATCTTCC
>JAQYWI010000315.1 GCA_030145015.1 Desulfobacterales bacterium | reverse complement strand
AGATAGCAGTGGGAGGCTGTCTGTGGGGGATGGCAGGGCCGGTAAGAAAAGGTCTTGCCATTTTTGTTTTAATTAACCGGCAGTTTTGATTTCTTTTGCGGAATGGTGAAGATCAAGCGCCACCCTTAGCTTTTGTTCGGGAGTCATCGCTTGAAATGATTTTTTTTGTTCGGGATGCATGAGAATGAAATCGTTTAAAAACTTTCAATTCGGCATGATTGTTTCCGTGTTCACGTACCTGCATAGTATATCTTTTCCGATTACCTGTAAACAATGCATTGTAAAAATGTGAACAAAAAAGGGGACGGGGACGAGGGGCCGGGAAAGAGCGCGTTTAATTCCAGAATTGGATTCTATGATTGCTTGTTGTCGGGCGCTGGAAGTTCAGAGCGAATTTTCTGCAGTGTGCTCTTCAGCTTCGGGATATGCACCTTGCAGATGTCATATACAATTTCATGATCGACCTGATCATAGTGGTGCGAGACGAGATCACGAAATCTCGCTATTTTGACCCATTCAATGTCAGAATAAGGATCTAAAAATGATGGATTCATTTTCTGGATCTTTCTCACCGATTCGCCAATCACTTGCAGTCTCATCGAGATTGCATCCAGCAGGGTAATTCCGTTCGCCGATTGCACAAATTCACCCGGCAACCGTATTTTCAAATATCGGCTCTCAATTAGCTTGATAGACTCAAGCATCAGGTCCACACAATCGACTATTTCATCCTCATGCATAATGGATCTGCGTTTCTATACGTTTTAAAAACCGTTCGCTCAGGCCGGGCCTTTTGCGGATCAGTTCAATCGGTTTCCCAATCTTGCTTTCGAGGTGAATCTGAAGCCCGGCGAGAAAATCAAAACGAGGCTCGGTAAGTTCGATAAGTAAGTCCACATCACTTTCAAGCCCCTGCGTGCCTTTCACATAGGATCCAAAGAGCCCAATCGACAACACTCCGAACTCTCTTTTGAGGAAAGCCTTTTCCTCACGTAAAAGATCCAGTATTTCCTGGCCGGTGATGATATGCTCCCTGGATTTCATACAGACACCCCTTCGCTGATTACCTTATCAGAGTCCGGGCGGCGCCGATCTCGAGCGGTCGAACCGAAAATTTTCATTTGTGTCATTTTATATTTATCAGAAATAAGCGATTTTAGTTCTTCCACAATTTGATGAATTGATTTATCCATTTTCAACCGCATTCATAAAATTTACCTGCATGAGGGCAAATTAACGACACTTCCAGGTGAATAATTTTTTGATATCACTAAATATCGAGCAAGGCAAGCCTGTTCAGCTCAAGATAGCTCGCAGCAGCGCTCAACGGCCGAGGATTTTGCGTAAAAAAGGGGACGGGACGGGGGGTTGATTTGTTGCGTTTTTTGGATGCGCCGCCTCGCCGGGCTATTCGTTAAATAGTTAATTGGTCAAGTGGTTAAATCGTTAGACAGCAGAAGAAAGAGGTCAGAGGACGGAGGGCAAAGATCGGATGTCCCCGGTGGGATCCTACAGGGAAGGTTCGCAGAGCGAAAATCCACAGGGTAGACAATTTAGCGGGCAGGCCCCGGGTAAATTCGCTGCGCTGTTCTCTGGCGAGAAATTTAACGGGGCAGGCCGTAAAGCTTAAAGCAGGGCATTGAAGATGCCGGGTCTAAGCTGATAGTTCATAGAAAAAGGTATAAAAGGCAAAGCGGATTTTTATCGGCTTTGCCTTTTTTTTGTATTGAAGATTAAAATTGCCATGACGGTAAGGAAGAAATTAACCACCCCGCCGCAAGCGGATGGGGTATTAAAGGAATTCAATCAAAACGATCGTGCTGAAAGCACGTTCCATAATTTTAGGCATTCAAGGCATTCTGAATTCAAGGCATTTGCTGTACCAATCTTTCCGTTCAATAATTTTCATGCCCACATTTGTGTGAGGAGCCAACCGTTATTTATGGAATGTTTTTTGATCGAAAACAGTTGGTTGCCATGGTCCGACCAAGCAAAAAACCAAGCAAAAATCCTACCGGCCCTTTAATGGGTGACCCCTTTGTTTTTTCGGTATTTGAATTTCGATTGATTGCACCATATAAGCCGAAATGCGCCATTTGATTTGGCGTAAATACTTAATTGCGCCATAAAAAGAAGTTTTATATGGCGCAATTAACGGAAGTGTGCCACAATAGTCAAATCATGCCAAAACAAATCCCACAAGACGAACTTGATACCATACTTGAGGCAATTACCCAGTTTCCAGAAGGTGTCTCTGTCGGGGTCCTCAGTGAAACCTTGGAAAAAAAGCTGCCGCGCCGTACTTTACAGCGCCACCTGGCACGACTCGTCGAGCAGGAACGGTTGACTATTGAGGGTCGCGGCCGGGGCAGCCGCTACCGGTTCTCAAAAATTACAGGTGAATCACATGTTGCCATTCCTGGCTTTGAAATAAAAGCACGTGGCGAAGTCTATATTCCGATCTCACCGGAAGGAAAAACCATCAAGGAAGCCATCCGCTTGCCGATTCAGGATCGGCAGCCAGTCGGATACAACCGGGCTTTCCTTGACACTTACCGGCCTAACGAGTCTTGCTACCTGCCGGAGGAAACCCGGCGTCATTTAATAAAATTGGGCCGTTCGACTGAGAATAAGCGACCGGCCGGAACGTATGTACAACAGATATTCAACCGTTTGTTGATTGATCTGTCTTGGAACTCCAGCCGTTTGGAGGGAAACACATATTCATTGCTTGAGACGGAACTTCTACTGGAATTGGGAGAGAGTGCCGAAGGTAAGGATGCAATAGAAGCGCAAATGATTCTGAATCACAAGGCCGCGATTGAATTACTGGTGGAGCAGGCTGCCGAAATTGGCTTCAATCGCTACACTATTCTGAATTTGCATGCCTTGTTGTCGGACAACCTTCTTGGCGATCCGCAGGCCTGCGGAAGGTTGCGAAACAGGCCGGTAGGTATCGACGGGACGGTCTATCATCCTCTGGAAGTACCACAATTAGTAGACGAATGTTTTCAACAGATTTGCGATACTGCTGTGGCCATTCAGGATCCATTTGAGCAGGCCCTTTTTGCCATGGTGCACTTGCCTTATTTGCAACCTTTTGAAGATGTGAACAAGCGTGTTTCCCGTCTCTCTGCAAATATTCCGCTCATTCGCCAGGACCTGTGTCCACTGTCATTTGTTGATGTACCTGGTCGTGCTTATATCGACGGGATTCTCGGGGTATATGAATTAAATCGTGTTGAATTACTGCGTGATGTATTTGTCTGGGCCTATGAGCGTTCATGTGCTCGCTACTCAGCCGTTCGCCAGTCGCTGGGGCAACCTGACCCGTTTCGTTTGAGATATCGGAAGAGAATTTATGAGTTTGTGGCTGCGGTGGTACAAGGCCAGATGACTAAACGCGAGGCCATACGTTGGATCGCCAGGGAATCAGAAATAATAATCTCCGTAGAGGACAGGGCGCGATTCATCGAGGTGGTAGAAACAGAACTGAGCAGCCTACATGAAGGCAACATCGCGCGTTATAGACTCAGGCCTTCCGAATTCGAAGCCTGGTATAAGAACTGGAAGTAGCGACGCTCAAACTGCTCCTTATAGTCTGCCAAGACCTCTTTGGCAAAATCGCTGTTCCCTAAAATACGTTCATCCCCTTTCAGGTTGATACGCGATTTTCTCATCGTTTTTATTACACCACAACCCCCACTGCTACTGAGCAACCCTCCGCCCACGAGCTCCTTTATAATAAAGGCTTTACCCCTTTAGTCTTTTTTACGAATCAGCAGGAATTATAGGATGTCCCTACCAGTGAGAACGTCCCCGGGTAAAAAAGGGGACGGGGTTGATTTGTTGCGTTTCCTGGGTGCGCCGCCTCGCCTGGCCATCAGTTAAATCGTTAGACAACAGAAGAAGGCGATCAGAGGACGGGGGGTAAAGGCCTGACAGCCCCGGTGGGATCCTCCGGGGGCGTATAAATACCGGCCAGGATGGGTTCGCGGCGTGACAAAACATTGAAGGACAATTTTAAGAATAAAGCGAATAGGCGACCGGGTTAAATTAAAGCGGAATTAATCTTTATTTGCTTAAATGCTGCCAACCTAAAAAATTGGAAAGTGAGTCTATAAATTTTTTAAAATCATCAAGCCGGTCCTGCAGAATTTCGTAGACCTGTTTATTTTCAACTTCCAGGTAGATATGAACCAGACGGTTTCTGAATTTCGCCATGTTTACCAACTCGTCCGAAAAATCCTGCTTGAGAGCCCCTTCTTCATTCATGACCCTGAATGTATCACCATAGTCTTCCGGGGCCCGAAACCCGTTACGGGAAATAACGTGATTGCACATGTCAATACAGGATTCAATTGCAACAATAAAATGATACTTCGCGCTTCCGATCTTATCCGGGTCTTTAAGGAAATCGGCTTCAGCGAGCTTAGCAAGATCCTGGAGCCGCGCAACGTTTTTGCGAAGCTCCGAAACTAATTTGACCATCGTTTCCTGATCAAATTGGGGCATTGACGGCCTCTTTCAAATATTGTTTCCGAAAACGGGAATAATCAAAGTATTGTTTCATAATATTTCCTTCA
>JAQYWI010000314.1 GCA_030145015.1 Desulfobacterales bacterium | reverse complement strand
GATCCAACCGGAAGCGGCTTTTCGGTTACCAGAAATGCACCACACATTGAGATATCTCTTGTGACCAGGCTTTCCGCCTCGTTCTGGGGGACGCTGTCGGATAATGAAACAAAAGCTTCCAGTTGAAGGTCGAATCTTTCCACCGTTCTTTTTTCAATCACTGTGATATTCCTTTATATCTTCAAGAAAAACCAAAGATTGAGCGGGTAAACCGCCCCACACGATCTATTTAGATAAAAAAGGCTTTGATTTAATCCCTAATAGCCTTAAATTTGGTTTTTGACAACAATAATATTTACTATTTAGATTTACTTTCGATGGCGCATCAGCATCCTCCCGCTCATTTAGAGCTGTGCCCGCAAGTAGTTTAAAAATCATGGATTGGTTTTATCAATACTAAAATGTACCACACGACTTTTGTAACATTTTTACGGGACATGAACCGATACGTCTTCACCCTATTACAAAATATAATTTTAAAAATCAATCGGGCAAAAGTATTATTTTTTACTAGAAAAATACCTCGGGGGGGCCTAGAAAAGTATTAGCCCAATTGAACGGAAACGCTCAATTGGATGTTAATCGTGATTCGTTATTCGCTAAACGCTCTATTCCATCATTCCAATCGCACGGCCTGGAGGCTCTCGACAGGTTGTGAGCGAAGCGAGTTCCACCTACAGGTGTTTCGCCGCCCATAAAGCGGCCTGGAGACGGTTGGGGACCTTAATTTTGTTATAAATGTTATAAAGATGCGTTTTGACCGTATTCCGGCTGATATTCAGCTTATCGGCGATCTGGATGTTGCTGATCCCGGAAGCAATCAAAATGAGGATTTCCTTCTCCCTGGAAGTCAACAGGCCCCTGCGCTCCAGAGCAAATTCATTGTCGTCATTGGAGTCAAGAAGGCATTTCATCAGGTCTTTGCGGGAGTACCACAGCTCACCATTCAAAATAGCCGGCACGCCCTTTGCGAGGTTTGGCAGGGGGTCGCTGTTGTAGAAGATCCCCCGGACGCCTTTTTTAACCAGATCGTTTCCAAAAGGCTGACCGGTGGGCATATTAAAAATAGCGATATAATACCCTTTGTTGCCGGAATCGAAAAAAGATCGAATTGTGGACCATAGGCCTGTTAGATCATTGCCAAGACAGTCCAGAAGGATAAGGGTGATTTTTTCCCCCGGTGGGCCGGAGAATGATTCGGCATTCAAATTTTTGCTGCAGGCACATATCAGTCCGGTGTTTTCCTGAAGATACCACGCCATTAATTTGTTTTGAAATTTAAGCGGACCAATGATATGAACTTGCGGCTCCAATGGTTCGTCGCCGGCGCGCGATGTACCTGTCGAATTTACCAAATTTACCCTGCGTCAAACTGTTTTGCAGTTGATATTCGAATTTCGTGAAAAAACGGGAAGTATTAATTTTAAGTATATTAAATTATTATAAATAATTGATATCAAATATGGTCGCCGTTGTCAATATGAATCGCCAAAATATTTTCATAAGTATTTGAAAATATTTAATTAATCAGTTAGCCTGAAATGTCGTTAAAATTGAAATTTGATCTATTAGATTCAGGCATTAGATATCCGGAAAAGCCTATTGTCGAATTCGTTTTATTTGTTTCATTGTTTTGATTGGTTCAATGTAAGGTGCCAGGTGTCAGCGTTAAGGTGTCAGGCTTCCGGTCACTGGTTGCTTGTTCTAAGCTTCTGATCGCTGTCCTTTTCTGTCCTCTGTCTTCTGACCTCTGACACCCGACACCCGAAACCTGAAACCTGATGAGGCCAGCGACTGGAAACCAGACACTATATCTTGAAAATCTCTTTGTACCCTGCTAAACAATTCTAGTTGGGCCCATGTTTTTGCGCTTCGGGAAAAGCCTATTGTTGAATTGGTTTTATTTGTCTCATTGGTTTGATTGGTTCAATGCAAGGTATCAGGTGTCAGTGTTCAGGTTTCAGCCCTGCCAATTCTGACAACTGCTGTTTGTCTTCTGTTATCTGACACCTGACACCCGAAACCTGAACCCTTATGAGGCCAGCGGCCAGCAACCAGAAGGGGCCCTTTTATAGAAACGTAAATCCTATCCAGCTAAAAGTAATCTTAGGAGGCATTTCAATGACCGCCAAGGATATCAAGCAAAAGATCCGGGTCCGCATGTGGGATCAAATGGTGTTAATTGGATTCGGGCTGGCCTTGTTTTATTCGGTTTTTGATTCAGTTCTGTATATTTTCACGGAGTACGACGTCGATTTTTTCCAGCGCCTGCTGGGTCCGGACCTTAGTGAGCTTTGGAGCCGTTTAACCATTTTGTGTCTTTTCATTATTTTTGGCTCGCATGCCCAGTATACAATCAATAAGCGCAAAATAGCAGAGGAAGCAATGCGCAGCAGCGAAGAGCGCTATCGGCGGATTGTGGAAACCACCCCGGACGGCTATTATGAGGTGGATGTTAACGGCAACTATACCTTTTTTAATGACGCCATGTGTGACCTCCTTGGATACTCCAAAATAGAAATGACCGGTATGAACCAAAGAGCCTATCTGGACAATACCGGTTCCCAGAAGCTGCAAAATGCGATTAATCAGGTTTACCGCAGCGGGGAATCCATTAAAGCAATGGATTGGACTTATACCAGACGGGACGGCGCTGAACGGCATGCCGAATCATCCATTACGCTGATAACGGATTCCAAGGGGCAGCCCACCGGATTCGGGGGCTTCATGAGAGATACCACCGAGCGTAGGCTGGCCGAGGCACTGCAGCAGGCCAAGCTGGCGGCGGAGACGGCGAATCGTGAAAAGAGCCGTTTTTTGGCGAACATGAGCCACGAAATTCGAACACCGCTAAACTCAATTATCGGACTCATTGAGCTGATGCTCGAAAGCGATCTGCGGCCCGATCAACGTGAAGACCTCGATGTTGTCATATCCTCAGCTTACGCACTCCTGGCGCTTATTAACAACCTTCTTGATTTTTCTAAAATGGAAGCCGGAAAATTTGAATTGGAAACCGCACCTTTTGATCTTAGAGACTTTATGAAAGACACTGTAAGAATGATGGCCATGCGCACCCAGACCAAAGGCCTTGAACTATCTTATCGGGTGGCACCGGAGGCCCCCTATCGGTTGATGGGGGATCCGGATCGCCTGCGGCAGGTACTGCTGAATCTGATAGAAAACGCGGTTAAATTCACAGATGAGGGTGAAGTCGTTGTTTATGTCGCATGTGACAATCTGACTGATTCGGAGGCAAATTTGCGCTTTTCAGTTGAAGACACAGGCATCGGGATTCCCAAGGATAAGCAGCAAAGTATTTTCGATGCTTTCAAACAGGTGGACGCAAAGACCGCCAGCCGTTACGGAGGGACCGGTCTGGGATTGGCTGTCTCATCCCAGCTGGTAGAACTTATGGGCGGTAAGTTCGATGTTTTCAGCAAAACCGGCCAGGGGAGCCGCTTTGAATTTACGGCCGGTTTTAAACGGGTGCTGAAAAGGCGCCGCGTCAGGGAGCCTGCTGATCCCGGTCTCCGGGAAATAAAAATCCTGGCGGTCGACGACAACGCCACGACCCGCCGGATTATCAAAGAGATGCTTGAAGAATGGCAAATGGAGGTTAAATTCGCTTCCAATTCTGAGGAAGCCCGCCAGGTTTTATCCGGTGATGGCGGTTCAGATAAGCCGATTGAGCTGGTTTTGATTGATTCGGACATGCCCGGCTCCGACGGCTTCACGCTTGTCCGCTGGTTAAAAGATCAAAAGCTTAAGAATCTTCGAATGATCGTGATGCTGACCTTCCCGCACCTGAAGCGCAAAACTGAATTTCAGCGCCTGGGTGTCAAGGCCAGCGTCATCAAACCGCTCAATCCTTTGGAAGTACTTAATGCGCTGCAGGTTGCCCTGGATAAAAAAACGCCTGACGCCCAACAACCCCGCAAAGCTCTATCAGCGAAATCAAAAACTTTCACGCGGCTGCTGAAAATTCTGGTAGCTGAAGATACCCCTTTTAACCAGACCTTTATTTTGCGCCTGCTTGAGAAAAACGGCTTTCATACGATTCTGGTTGAAAACGGCCGGCAGGCGGTGGAAAGGTTTAACACGGATAGCTTTGATGTCATTTTAATGGATGTTCAAATGCCCGAAATGGATGGTTTTGAGGCCACCCGGGAGATTCGGAAATTAGAAGCGCAAAAAGGAGGGCATATTCCGATTATTGCCATGACAGCTTATGCGACAGAGGGGGATCGCGAGCGTTGCCTGGCGGCGGGAATGGATGACTATGTCTCCAAACCCATCTCGGCAGGCAAACTTTTCAAAACCATTGAAGGCCTTATGCCCCTTGAAGAATCCGTTCAACCCACCGATGAAAAAAAAGGTTGCGTACTGGACCAAGACGTTTTAATTAAATCGTTTAAAGATGATCACAACCTCTTTAAGGAACTTGTCGAAATTTTCGTCAGTGACTATCCGCAAATGTTAGCCTCCCTGCGCGAGTCGCTGAAGACTACAGACGCCAAAACTTTCAGCCGCACCGCCCATTCCCTGAAAGGCATGTTGCGAAATTTTCAGGCAGAAGTTGCCGCCGGG
>JAQYWI010000019.1 GCA_030145015.1 Desulfobacterales bacterium | reverse complement strand
CGTGTCTTAAAGGTTGATTTAGCCGTTTAAATTCATAGGCACTACGCTGAATATCGTTCAGTTTGTATGTATCTGAATTTTCATCATATCCGATTTTTCGTTAACCTATGACTGTCGAACACGGGTTGAGGTACGTAGATGATATTTCAACTTTTGCAAAAGTTCAGATATCATGACTGGAGATTGTCAAATTAACTAAATCTTGAATCTTCTGACGAATTAACTATTCAACTAATCATACCCTATTTAGGTAGTAATAAATTCAATGCTTTGATTGATCGCTGCCTTTAACGCTTCAATTTCCATCTCTTGAACATCTTTGGCAAAAGGCTCAAAGGAAATATCTCCTTTATAGCCCAGATTAATAAGCAGTTCTAACTGCTCGCGGTTTTTTAGCCGATCCCCATCCGTTATTAAGATGCGGTGATCATCCCTGTATTGATTCGAGGCAATCTGACTTTCCACACCCGACACATGCACCAGTCCTGTATGGGAGATATCATAATCATTTTTTAATCTATCATCGGTGTCAGGTCCCAGGTGATGATGGAAGGTATCGTGCACGATTTTATAATTGCTGAAGCCTGATTCCTGAATGGCTTGCAGGGCCACAACTTTGGACCGCAGGGAGCATTCTTCAAATCCCAGCGGCTCTACGTACCCCCAAATGCCGTTGTCTTCAAATAAGGGTCCAAAGGCTTTTAATGCGGTTACGGTTTCCTGCATAATTACGTCTGAATCCCTTTTATCGTTTGTATCATTGGTGGGAACCAATACGATCGCCTCACAGTCAATCGCGACTGAAAGGCGGATTAATTCTTTTAATTCCGCCAATACCTCAGGTAAGACGGCCCCCATATTAAACTTCTGCAAGGCATTGATTGTTAGGATCTTAATGTTGTACTTTTCAGACAGCCCTTTTACCTGTTCGGGTGAATAAGGCGCTATGATGCCGATTCCCGGCAGATCGTTGCGTAATTCGATCTTATTCAACTCCAGATCCGCGTTCAATTTAAAAAATTCTTCCAGACTTACGCGGGGAAGAAGGATTCTGTTCAGGCTAATTTTTGATCGCGCAATCATATGATTCTGACCTCCTCTATTTTTAGGGAAAAATTATGATGTAATCAAGGATAAGTCAAGTATGGTAAGCTTGCCAATAGGCTAATTCAAGTAGGTAGCGATTGAAATCTGAGAGTTACCGTCCGGTGCTGGCGATTATTGGCTTGACACACGGAAATCTTTTGGTGATATTGCCGATAGCTTATAAAATGTATTGTTTGGAGAATATTTTACGCTAAAGGAGCATATTATGGATAGTATGAAAACGGTGACGCTTTTTGCGGATTGGGAGCCCAAGCCGGATTTCAAGCTGGGTTCAAAGGATATTGATGGCAAGTTGAGTTATCTGGGCAGCAAGGTTTGGAGAAATCCAAGTATAAAAATCGTTGAAAAATCCATCCCAAAACCCGGTCCGGGACAGGTGATTGTTAAAGTCAAAGCCTGCGGCATTTGCGGTAGCGATGTTCACATGGCGCAGGCCCAGCCGGACGGTTATATTTACTATCCGGGGCTGACTGCATTCCCGTGTACGCTGGGCCACGAGCTTTCCGGGGAGGTGGTCGAGGCGGCTGCCGATGCGATCAATCGTCGCACCAATCAGCCCTTTGATGTCGGCGAGCCTGTCTGTGCCGAGGAAATGGCCTGGTGCGGCACCTGCCGTCCCTGTGCGGACGGATATCCCAACCACTGCGAACGTCTTCAGGAAATCGGTTTTTCCATTGACGGTGCTTTTGCGAATTATATTGCGCTGGATGCCAAGTACTGCTGGAGCCTGAATGAACTCGTGGATCGTTACGATCAAGAAAAAGCATACCTGCTGGGCAGTTTGGTGGAACCGACCAGTGTGGCGTACAATGCGGTGATCGAGCGCGGCGGCGGTATTCGCCCCGGCGATTCGGTATTGATTCTAGGCAGCGGTCCGATCGGCGCGGCCGCCTGTGCCATACTCAAAGCGGCCGGCGCAAGCAATGTCATCATGTCGGAGCCATCCAAAGAAAGGGCAGCTATGGCCAAAAAACTGGGCGCCAGCCATGTGATTGACCCCACGGAAGGCAATGCGGGCGAACGCGTTCTGGACATTACCAAAGGTGGGGGCGTTAGTCTTATCCTTGAGGCCACCGGGCTTCCGGACGTGGTTTGGGGTGATATAGAACATGTGATTTGGAACGGCCGCACATTGAACACCACCGTTGTGATCGTGGCACGCGCGGATGCAAAAATTCAGGTAACCGGTGAAGTTTTACAAGTCAGGCGCGCCCGGATTGTGGGGTCCCAGGGACATTCGGGACACGGCAGTTTCCCCCGGGTGATCTCGGCGATGGCCGCCGGGATGGACATGACGCCGATCATGACAAAGAAAATCACGCTGGAACAAGTCCCGGAGAACATCGTCTTGCTACAGACCGACCGCAAAGAATGCAAGATTACCGCCGTTGTTTAACCTGTGAGGGATGTGATGAAGCTGGTAACCACAGCGACGCCCAATGACGTAAACCTTGCACCCATCTTGCTGCGCGGCCCCATTTCGGAATCATTTGCGCTGGCATCCCAATACGGGTTCGATGGTATCGAGGTTCACTTACGTGATCCGTATGATGTGGACTGGGAAGAGATGGTTGAACTATCCCGCCGCTATTCTCTGCCCGTTACGACGCTGGGTACGGGCATGGCTGCGGGCATGGATGGCCTGACCTTCACCGATCCCGCAGCCGGGGTTCGTATACGGGCTGTCGAGCGGGTCAAGGAGCATATCAGGCTTGCGGGTCGATTGGGCTCAGCCGTGACAATCGGCGTGCTTAACGGCAGGCTGGGAAGCAATCTTGAGCAGGCCGCTCAAGGTCGCGAGCACCACCTTGCCTGCCTGAAAGAATGCTGCCAGGCGGCAGCCGCTGCGGGCGTGTCGCTTTTGCTGGAACCGCTGAACCGCTATGAATGTGACTGGCTCAACACCACCGCAGATGCGCTATCCATTATCGCGCAACTCGGCTTTGCCAATTTGAAATACCTGGCCGACACTTACCACATGAATATCGAGGAAGTAAATATTGCTGCCAGTATGCGTCGTGCCGGCAGTGCTTTAGGTTACATCCATCTGGTCGACAGTAACCGCTGCGGGCCCGGACAGGGCCATTTGCCTTTTGGTGAGGTGCTGAATGCCTTGATTGAAGTTGGCTATGATGGTTATTTGTCGCTTGAGTGCCTTCCGAAACCTGACGCTGAAAGGGCCATAAAGAATTCGTTAAGCTATATTAAGGAACTTTTGGCCGAGGTCGCCAGGAAAAGGAGTTGATGGATTGTATAGAAAGCTTCAAGATCGCTGGGTTTTCATTTTCATGTGTACATCTTCCAGGGTCCCGCGGAAGGGCCCCGGCGATTCCAGTTTCAACGACACCAGGGCGGCGGCAAATTGCAGCGCTTCAGAAGGTGCATCACCCTGTGTTCGGCGCGCAAGATAACTGCAAAAAAGTGTGTCTCCGCGTCCGGTGCGGCCCTCTACCTTGCGTGGGGTCAAAGGCGCCCTGTATATTTTTTCTTCACACGCAAGAACCAGTTCGTGGTTATGTGAAACCACCACCTCTTTAGGGCCCATTGCCGCCATTTCCAGCGCGGCTTCAGCCAGATCGGTTTTGGCGGTGAGAATTTGGGCTTCATTTGCATCCGCCTTTAAATAGGAAACCGATTTTAAGGCCAGCTCGACTTCATCTGATTTTTCGAAAACCATTTTTGTATCCCGGGAAACGCGCAGAAACCCCTGAAGGTCCAGTCCGACTTCAGCTATGCGCGTCATGGACTGTACGGTTTCTAACGGAATTTCGCCTTTGATCAAAGCCGCGGCATGGATAATCTTGGTGGATAGGGTCGGAAGATTTTCAGGGGAAAACGCATCCGTTGCCGCCAGACAAGTGCAGGTGCGGCGCTCCTTATCGCTCGAATGATAGACATTTCGTATGGCGGTTGTCTTTTTTGAGGGCAATACCCAAACCGGGATGTGTTCATCGCAAAACTGATCGACCAAGTGATGATCTTCTTGGGCTAATTTGGTGATAACCCCGACACGGCTACCCGAGCATTTTGCCGCAAAAGCACCGTAGGTAACCGCACCGCCAATGGATCTTTCATTGCAGTCCGGGTAGATGTTCTCATCTTTGGATATGGCGCCGACCAATACTAAATCAAGCACTTGGGCATTACAGCTTTCTGACATAGCTCAACTCTCAATTATAATCTAAATCTCATCGATTGTGTCCGCAAGTAATTTACAAAACACAGTCCTATTTTGGGTTTCAGGTGTCAGGTGTCAGGAAAAATGGATTTCGAGAATCTGGTTTCAGGTGTCAGAATTGACGGGGCTGAAACCTCTCCGGGTCGGATGCTGAACACTGAAACCTGACACCTGCAACCTGCTTCTTCCTGACACCTGAAACCCGACACCTGAAACCATATTGATTAGGACTTATGTAAGATTTTCGTGGGACATGACAATTCGGTATGCTATTCCTGTTTGGGGAAGCAGTCAATATGTTAAATTTCTTGACACAAAAACTGAGCTATATATACTGGAGCCCGGCCATTCTGAGTAGGGATCCCATAATAATTTTTAAAAAAGGAGGTTCTTATGAAAAGACTGATATTTTTGTCGTTGCTTATTGTCGTTTTCGTATTTAGCGGGTTTACGACTGTTTATGCTGCAGGTAAGGTTCTCCACATTTACGAAGCTTTTGATACGGAAGAAGCAAAGTATTATATCGATGCATTTAAAAAAGAAACGGGAATAGATGTTGTCTTCGTCCGCATGTCTTCCGGCGAGGTTTTGGCCAGGGTTGAAGCCGAAGCAGCCAACCCGCAGGCCACGGTGTGGCACGCAGGATCGAATACCTCCCATATAAATGCGGCTTCAAAAGGTTTGCTGGCGCCTTACAAACCGAAAACAAGTTTCGCGCTGTCAGACTCGCTGCACGCCAAAGACTGGGTCTGGACAGGGTTTTACTCCGGTGCCATCGGATTTGTTTCCAATACCAATTTCTTGAAGAAAAAGGGAGTTGACGCGCCGACTTCCTGGGATGGTCTTCTCAACCCCGCCTTTTCCAAAAATGTTGCCATGGCCTACCCCTATACTTCCGGTACGGCCTATACCACCTATGCGACCCTGATCCAGATGCACGGCCTTGAAAAAACACTGGACTGGTGGGAGAAATTTGATAAACAAAGCATTCTGCAGTACACCAAATCCGGGACAGGCTGCATCCCCATGGCCGGTTTGGGCGAAGTCGCCGTGGGAATCGCGTTTTCACACGACATTCTCGCCAAGGGCGTCAATAAGGGCTACCCGGTGGTGATGACGTTTCCCAAAGAGGGCACCGGTTACGAAATCGGCGGACTCTCTCTCATCAAGGGCGGTCCCGAACCGGAATTGGGGAAACAATTCATTGACTGGTGCTTTACCAAAAAAGCCCAGAATCTCTTTCAAAAATATAACCGATTGCCCGTTAATCCCCAGGCGACCGTGGGAAAAGGTTCCGTCACCCTGGATCAGGTCAAATTGATTGATTACAACCATATCTGGGCCGGCCAGAATAAAGGCAAGATGATCAAAGCCTGGAGAGACCGCATTGGGAAGTAAATTGAAAGCCCTCACCTGAAATAGTCCCTGCTGCTGGGACATCTGGCAGCAGGGATTTTTTGTTTTTCCTGGCAATTTGAGGATCAGCATGACAGAGGCGAACAGAAAAAGGCAGGAGATCATCGGAAATTTGCGACTCCTTTGGAAGGAGCCGCTGCTTCTGGTGTTCGTTATCGCTATTTTCTACTTTTTATTTATTTTCGTGCTCTTTCCCTTATTTATGGTTTTTAAGACCAGTTTGATCGTGGATAAGCAATTTGATCTCTCTAACTATCTGGCCATGTTTTCAAAAAGGTACTATTTTCAGCCTTTTATAAACAGTATCATTCTGGGTGTCCTGGCAGCCACCGCGGGAACGATCCTTGGCTTTGTTTTTGCCTATGCGATTACCCGGACGCCTTTGCCATTTAAGCGCTTCTTCCGCATGACGGCCACATTTCCGATTATCTCGCCGCCGTTTGTCATTGCCCTGGCCGCCATTCTCCTTTTTGGAAGAGCCGGCAGCCTGACCCCTTACCTGAGTCGGATTATCGGTGAATACTCGATCTATGGCCTGGGCGGATTGGTGCTGGTAGAGACCATCGCCTATGGACCGATCGCCTTCCTTGTGCTCTATGGGGTTTTGCAGGCCATTGATCCCGCCCTGGAAGAGGCGGCCATGGATCTGGGAGCCTCCAGAGGCAGGGTCTTTGCCACCGTCACATTGCCGCTGGCCGTTCCCGGGATTGCCAGCGCCTGGCTTTTGGTGTTTATCGAGTCCATGGCCGATTTCGGGAATCCCATGATTTTATCCGGGAATTTCAGGGTCCTTTCCGTACAGGCGTTTTTACAGATTACCGGTATGTATGACATTTCCAGGGGTTCTACTCTGGCAATCCTTCTCCTGGTACCCACGGTCACCGCCTTTTTCATCCAAAAATACTGGGTTGCCCGAAAATCCTATGTCACCGTTACCGGACAGCCCACCGGTGCCACCATCAAGCGCCTGGAATGGTATATCAAACTGCCTACCTATGCGGCCTGTTTCTTCTTTACCGGGATTGTTTTCCTCTTTTACGGAATGGTGATCTGGGGTTCTTTCCAAAAGCTGTGGGGTGTTGACGCAACCCTTACGCTCCATAACTATGTCGAGATGTTTCAGGTGGGCAAGGGTTATATTATTGATTCTTTGAAGGTTTCCACTGCGGCGACACCGATCACCGGGATTTTGGGAATGTTTATCGCTTTTCTCGTTATCCGGAAGAAATTTATAGGGCGCACCACCATGGAATTTGTTTCCATGCTGACCTTTGCGGTTCCGGGGACCGTCGTGGGCATCGGATATATCCTGGCCTTTAACCAGAGTACGGCGCTGTTTCCATTCGTATTGACCGGAACGGCCTGGATCATTGTGACGCTTCTAATCTTCAGAAATATGCCGGTCGGCATCCGCGCCGGAATTGCCGCCCTGCAACAGATCGATCCTTCAATTGAGGAAGCGTCCACGGATCTGGGGGCCGATAGCAGTAAAACCTTTAGAAAAATAACACTGCCCATGATCGCACCGGCCTTTTTTTCAGGCCTGGCCTTTAGTTTCGTCAAAGCAATGACGGCCATCAGTGCGATCATTTTTGTGGTGTCGGGTGACTGGAACCTGATTACGGTGGCCATCCTGGGTTTTGTGGATAACAGTCAATACGCCCAGGCCGCGGCCATGAGCCTTCTTTTGATTGTGATTGTCCTGATCGCTTTAAGTATTATTCAGCTTTTGGTCGGTCGGATCGGCAAAGGCGCAAGAACCATAAGTATTGTCAATTAAAGGCGACCACCGGCGAAAGGATTTGATATGCGGCAAGATTATCTTGTTCTTAAAAGCCTTGTTAAGATATTCGGATCGGGTGAAAATGCATTTACGGCGGTTGATAATGTCGATATTGAAGTGCAGGAAGGCGAACTGGTTACCCTTTTGGGGCCCTCCGGTTGCGGAAAAACAACGACCCTTAGAATGATTTCCGGCTTTGAGCTGCCCACTTCCGGTGAAATACGGATTGATGGTGAAGACGTGAGCACCACGCCGCCCAACCAGAGGCCCACCACCATGGTTTTTCAAAATTATGCCCTTTTCCCCCACCTGACGGTTTTTGAGAACATCGCCTATGGACTGAAGATACGCCGCCAATCAGCTGAAAACATTCGTAAGCAGACCGAGGAGATCATGCTGCTTGTCGGGCTGGAGGGGCTGGCCAAACGTTCCCCGGCTCAGCTTTCAGGAGGCCAGCAGCAGCGGGTCAGCCTGGCCCGATCGCTGGTGATGGAGCCCAAGGTGCTTTTGCTCGACGAACCGCTGTCTAACCTTGACGCCAAGCTGCGGGTATCCACCCGTCTGGAAATCCGCAAGCTTCAGCAGCGGGTGGGTATAACATCCGTCTATGTGACCCATGATCAGGAGGAAGCCATGACCCTTTCCGATCGGGTGGTCATCATGCATCAGGGCAAAATTATGCAGATTGGTCCCCCCCAGACAATTTATGCCAAACCGGCCAATCGTTTTGTGGCTGATTTTATCGGCAAGGCCAACTTTCTGGAAGGCATTGTTGGCAGTCTGGGATCTGACAATGAACTTGAGCTCGACATCGTCGGCAAGAAATTTCAGGTTGCGGTCGAACCGGGATCCTTTTCAGAAGGGCAAAGAGTACTTTTAGTCGTGCGGCCCGAATCCATAAAGCTGGAGCCAAAGAGACCGGATACCCTTACCGGTACCGTTAATGAGGCGGTTTACCTGGGTTCACAGATGGTGTATGAAGTCGGGGTGGCCGAAACCATCATTACCGTGGAAATTGCCAATCCTCAGGAGCATATGGTTTTTAAAGCAGGTGAAGAGGTGACGATCAGTTTTCTGGAAAAAAGCCTGCATATATTACCCTACGAGGAGGCCCACTAGGGTCATGTCCCCCATAAATATCACGGAAGTCCGGTTTCAGGTGTCAGTGTTCACGTGTCAGAAAACAGAGGACAGAAGTCAGTGGGTATAGTTAAATAGTTGATTAGTTGAGTAGTCAATTCGTCAGAGGATTCAATCCATTTTAAACTATTTGACCATTCAACCAATTAACGAATCGACTATCGAATGAGGGGTACCGTATTCAGAAACGCCGCCATATCTTTTGGGGTAACTTTTTCCATGATATAATCGGGTGGGTGGGGATTGCCTTTCTCCCAGATCCAATTTTTGTTCATGTAGCCGGTCACCAGAATAAAAAATATTCCCAGCTTTTTAGCGGCGCCATCCGCAATTTGGTTATCCCCGAACATCGCCATTTCTTCGCCTTTAATGTTTAATTGATTCAATGCTTCCTGAAAAAAGCCAAGATCCGGTTTTTCGATTCTAATACGCGCAGACACCACAATGGCATCGAAAAAATGCCGCAGGTTTGTTTTTTCCATATACGCATCTACGCGCTCGACACTTTCATTGGACAACAGGGCCAGCCGCATGTTTTTCTTTTTTAATAACTGCAAAGCAGCCACGATATCGTTGTCCGGCTGTATCTTTTGCATTAATAGGGTTCGGTATTTCTTTAAGGCATCGGGCGCCGAAATCGCATCTATCGCTAATTTTTCAAAGGTCTCTTCAAAAAATTCCAATTCGCCGAACGTGTGGCTTATAAATGGTTTATCGGTAGAATGATTGACGCTCTCAAAGGTGGCGATAAAGGCTTCCCTGGACTGAATCAAAGATTTATTAAAAAGCCACTGACCCATATCGACGGTGGCGGCTTTTGAAAGCTGCGTATCATTTATGAGGGTGTTGCCCAAATCAAACGCGCAGGCCTTTATCGATCTTTTTTTTGTGTCGGGCATTAATCTTCCTTGCTGATTTATTGCGATGCACTTTTAAACTGCGGTATGCGGGTTCGCTGGTTCTTATATATAAAATCGTTCGCTTTATTGTCAAGAAAGGGTAAGACCATGGCTGCTTGCCTCTGGTTGCTGGCTTCTATTCCGTGAGTTTAGTCGACTCGTGAATTGGTCGAATGGTCAAATAGTTAATTCATTTGACGATTTGACTATTCAACTACTTGACTATTTAACTAAATCTTGAATCCTCTGACAAATTGACTATTCAACTAATCAACTATTTAACTATACCCTCTGACCTTTGTTCTCTGTTATCTATAAGTAGAGATTGAAATTCAACCGTTTTTTTGAAATAGAATAATTAGGCAATGGGTTCACAAGCGCATAAAAAATATTTACAAGGGGGGCAGACATGAAAATAGGACTAATCGGCGCCGGCAGAATCGGGCAATTGCACGCTGAATTACTGACCTACCACGTCCCGGGGGCCGCAATAAAGACGGCTGCGGAAATTAATCTGGCTGACGTTAAAGAATGGGCGCAACGGTTAAATATATTAAATCTTACAGCCGACTACACCGACATTTTGAATGATTCTGAAATAGAAGCCGTGCTTATCTGTTCTTCAACGGATACGCATGCCCAAATGATCATGGCAGCCGCTAAAGCCGGCAAGCACATTTTTTGTGAAAAGCCGATTGATTTCAATATCGAAAAAATTAAGCAGGCCTTAAATTCAGTGGAAGCGGCCGGTGTGAAATTGCAAATTGGTTTTAATCGAAGATTTGATCACAACTTTAAGAAGGTGCGCGAACTGGTTGAATCCGGAAAAGTGGGCGACGTGCACATTGTTAAGATCACATCGCGGGACCCGGCGCCGCCCCCGATTGAATATGTGAAAGTTTCCGGCGGTATTTTTTTGGATATGGCGATTCATGATTTTGATATGGCAAGATATCTGTCCGTAAGTGAGGTGGAAGAAGTTTATGCGCAGGGTGCTGTTTTGATAGATCCTGCTATCGGTCAGGTCGGAGATGTGGATACGGCCATCATCACCTTAAAATTTAAAAATGGGGCCATGGGCGTTATCGATAACAGCAGACAGGCTGTTTATGGATATGATCAAAGAGTGGAAGTATTCGGGTCGCAAGGAAGTGTCGCGGTTAAGAATGACTTTCCGGATTCGGCCGAATTAAGTACCGCCCAGGGCGTTTTCAGTGCCAAGCCGCAGTATTTCTTTTTAGAAAGATATAAAATGTCATACGTTGAGGAGTTAAAAGCCTTTGTTGATGCGGTCGCCAATGATAGCGAACCCGCGGTGACCGGCAATGACGGGCTGCAGCCCGTTCTTATCGGTGTGGCCGCATTAAAGTCTTTAGCAGAAAAAAGACCTGTTAAAATCGAAGAGGTGCTTACCAATGAGTCCATAAAGTAACCGATATAAGATGGATTTGTTTCTCTCCCGCTAGATCGGGATCCCACATATTCATTCATCATCGAACTGTGGGATCCCGATCTAATGGGAGAGAAATCGATCATGTCGATTGGCTTTTGTTCTTCTTAGCAAATAAGGATCGCTTAACATGAAAAAATCAGTATGCATCGAGATGCTTTTTAGCGAAGTGCCTTTTGAGGACCGATTTGGCCGAACAAAGGAATCCGGTTTTGATTATCTTGAATTTTGGTCCTGGAAAGACAAAGATGTCCATCAGATCAAAGAACTTTGCCGGGCAAATGATTTAAGAATCGCCAGTTTTTCAGGTGATCAGGATCTCTCCATGATAGATGAGGTTCAGAAGGCGGATTATGTGGCCTTTGTTCAAGAATCGATTGAAATGGCGAAATTTTTAAGTTGTGAGAATCTGGTGATTCATTCCAATGCCCTGGGTGAAAATGGAGTGGTCATCAATCATTACCCCGACATCGCAGATACGCATAAAATTGCGGCCATGCTGGAGGTACTCAAAACATTGGCAGTCGCAGCCGAAAAATCAAACGTCACCCTGGTGTTAGAGGCCTTAAACACGATGGTGGATCATTCGGGAAACTTTTTAGCATCCACCCGGCAGGCTGCAGAACTGATCAGATCGGTAAATTCTTCCCATATAAAAATTTTATATGACATCTATCATATGCAAATTATGGAAGGCAATCTCATCGACACCCTGAACCGGTATATCGATACGATTGGATACATCCATATCGCCGATGTTCCGGGCAGACATGAACCCGGAACGGGTGAAATTAATTTTGCCAACGTAATAAGGACACTGGAAAAGCTAAAATATGATGGATTTATCGGTTTTGAATTGGCGCCCTTACAGGATTCAACCACCGCAGTTCAAAGGATAATAGATCTTTAATACAAAAATATAGAGTTAAAATCATGAGCGTTATGACGCGCACAGATTTTGAGAAACTGGACCGGGAAGATCAACTGGCTGCTTTCCGCCAGGAATTTCATATTCCCCAAGGGGTGATTTATATGGACGGCAACTCCCTGGGGGCCATGCCCAGGGCCGTCATAAAACGGGTAGGGGAGGTGACGGGCCGGGAATGGGGAGATCACCTGATTAAAAGCTGGAACACAGCTGGCTGGTTCAATGCCCCGCAGCGCATCGGGGACAAGATCGCTCCAATAATTGGTGCGGATAAAGGTGAAGTCGTCGTTACGGATTCAACCAGCATCAATCTGTTTAAAGCGCTCAGTGCCGCGCTTGGAATCAATTCTGATCGGTCCGTTATTGTTATGGAGGGCAGCAATTTCCCTACGGACAATTACATCACCCAGGGTCTGGTCGAATTTCTGGGGCGGCAGCATGAGATCCGTTTTGTGGAAAAAGACGGCATTATGGACGCCATCGACGACAGTGTGGCGGTCGTATTCCTGACCGACGTGCATTACAAAACCGGGCACCGGCTGAATATGGAAGCCATCACCGTCGGGGCCCACGAGCATGGGGCGCTGACCGTCTGGGACCTGTGCCACAGTGCCGGTGCCGTTCCGCTTGACCTCAATGGCGCCGATGCAGATTTCGCTGTGGGCTGCGGCTATAAGTATCTTAACGGCGGACCGGGCGCCCCAGGGTTTATTTTTGTGGCCAAACGGCACCAGGACCATGCCAGACAGCCCCTGACGGGATGGTGGAGCCACAGCGCGCCTTTTGACTTCACTCGAGATTATCAAATCGGTGCGGGTATCAGCCGCATGCTGTGCGGAACGCAGCCGATTATCAGCATCTCTGCGCTGGAGGTGGGGGTGGATATCATGGCACGCGCCGACATTTTAAAAATCAGAAAAAAATCCAAAAAAATGGGGGATCTGTTCATCGGTGCGGTCGAGCAGAAATGCGCTGACTACGGTTTCGGCGTCGCAAGTCCCCGCAATGCAGACGAACGCGGCAGCCAGGTCTCACTGACCCATGCAAACGGTTACGCCATCATGCAGGCCCTGATCGAACGGGGTGTCATCGGTGATTTCCGTGCGCCGGAGATTTTGCGCTTTGGTTTCACACCGCTTTATCTCAGATATGTGGATGTATGGGATGCGGTGGAGATCTTGGCGGATATCATGGCCAATGAGATCTGGCAGGATCCGAAATACCACGTCCGGGCGGCGGTAACTTGATCCAAGACTCCAGCGGCCTTATTATAAACCTATCTTAAAATATTAGATCACTTTGAACTTTAGCGCACTTTCCTTAAAGCATTTTTAAGATAGGTTATAGGAACCTATCCGGTTACCGCCGAAACGGTGTGCATAAATATTCGATGATTTAGAAGGAACCCTGATTCAGGTTTGACGCGATTGGGGCAAGAGGTGCATATCATGAATTTTGACAAACCGATTACACGCCGGGAAACCATCCGCAGGCTTTTGCAGTGGTCGGGGTACGTTACACTTGCCGGTGCTGCCCGAATATCCTTATTCGAATTGCCCCGGGCAAGGGCCGCGGCAGCAAATAAAAAGTTTATCGTTGAGGGCATCGGTCAAACAGACGGCTTTGCCGTGAACGACCTGACAAAAAAAGTCTTCGAAGCCGCCGGCGGAATGCGGCAATTTGTGTCAAATGGAGATGTGGTCGTCATCAAACCCAATATTTCCTGGGCCCGGCCGCCTCACCTGGCCGCCACCACCAATCCGGAAGTGCTGCAGGCGGTCGTCGAGCTTTGCCAGGAAGCCGGCGCCAAAAAGGTTCGGATCGCCGATAATACCATTGAAAATGCTAAATTCTGCTTCTCGGTGTCAGGGGCAGCCGCTCTATCGAAAAAAACCGGAGCGGAGCTCGTTTATCCCAGTTCGTCTTTAATGCGCGAGATGAAGCTGCATGGAAATCGCCTGGATGTCTGGCCGGTTTACCTGCCGCTGGTAGAGGCTGACAAGGTCATCAACTTGCCGGTTGCCAAGGATCATATCCTGAGTTCCCTGACCCTGGGCATGAAGAATTGGTTCGGCGCTATTGGCGGCCGGCGCGGGAAGCTCCACCGGGATATACATCCGAATATTGTTGATCTGGCCCAGTTTTTCAAACCCACCATCACACTGATAGATGCCACCCGTATCATGACAAGAAATGGTCCTTCAGGTGGAAGCACATCTGATGTGGTCTCCAAAAATACACTTATTTTAAGTGATGACCCGGTGGCTGCGGATGCCAAAGCGGCCTTGCTGTTTGGCAAGCAACCGCAGAATATCGGCCACATCAAATTGGCCAAAAAGTGGGGACTTGGAACCCATGATTTCTCGAAGCTGGTGCAAAAGAAGGTAGGTGTCTGAATTTCAGATAATTGTTTCTTTACATTCTGAAACTTCAGAAAGTTCAGTGGGGCAATTTAAAACTATTTTTATCCCCTCAAATAATCATCTTCCTTTTTCAACCAGTCCTCTCTGGGAGGGGCAAAAATGTCGACGTCCAAGGTATCCTCAAGTGCCTCTGCCTTATGGGGAAGATTAGACGGCAAGGTCAGCACTTCCCCCGGGCCGACCGTTATGGGATCCGCATCCTCGCTCTCAATCCAGAACTTGAGCTTTCCCTCCAGGATATAGGTGATTTGCTCATTGGCATGCGCATGCATGGGCACCACCGCACCTTTTTTCAAATAGACATGCGTGAGCATTACCTTTTCACCAGTGATAATTCTCCTGTCAATGACATTACTTAGTTTCTCTTTGGGCATATCGTCCCATTTAAATTTCTGAACTTTCATATTCGCCATTTTTCGGCTCCTTTTTAATAAAATTTTATACCGATTTTCATTGCGGTAATTAAACCTAAACTCAAATTCTTTAAGATGCAAATAAAAAGTAAAGCCGGCAATACCATTAGGAAAAGCGGAATATGATAATATTTGCAGTAAGTAAGACAAAAGTAAGCTAAAGCATGTTTTTCTTCTTGAAGTGCTGTCGGCTACCTTCAATCAATAGTGTTCTAAAATAGGGCGAGGAAGCCAAATAATCTTCTTTGGTCAATTTGGAATCATTAACTAAAACATCTGCCAAGCTGTTAACTATCTCCTCCCGATCTTCTCCCGCCTTCGGCGCTTTTAGGACAATGTCTGTGCATTGCCGGACCTTTTCTGCAGACATCCGCATAATCCTGGCTACCTCCCTGGTGGTACCGCCATGAGAGAAGAATAATATTGCTGGGTCAAGTTCCCGAAGTTTGTCTATGCTTTGCAGGGTTAAAATAGGATCCGAGCCCGGTGCAATGGGCGGTACCGTAACATCTACCTCAGAGAAATATCCGCCCAATGCGTCTCCGCAAAACAACCCCATGCTCTTGGTGTCTAAAAAGCAAAGGTGATTGGGGTCATGACCGGGCGTATGGATGACTTTCAACTCTCTTTCCCCTAAAGAAATGCTATCCCCATCCTCTACCGTCAAGAATCTTTTTTCAGCAATCGGAAGCATCTCTCCGAAGCGCTCCTGAGCATCATCCCCAAAGACTAGCATAAAACCCTGCATCAATCTTTCTATGATGGAAGTGTCTGCAAGGACTTTAACTGCCCGCGAGTGTGCCACCACCTTCGTCTGTGGCAATTGCCGTGCTAAAAGTCCTGCCCCTCCAGCATGATCTGAGTGAACATGGGTGGGAATAATATACGAAAGTTCCCTTATATTATAGCCCAGCCTGTCCACCGCTTCCAGAATATCAGGTACCTGAATAGAGCAACCGACCTCCACTAATGCCGCATTATCATCCAAGATAAGATAAACAGTGCAGAGAGGAAAATTCTCAAGCTCTTTCCCCTCAGGCTTAATCTCATAAATTCTTTCCGCTACCTCAGAAATAAGAGCCATTGTTTTTCCCTTCTCAATCATCTTCCCCGCTCTTTTTTTTATCTACTCGCGGGTTTCTGTGTCTGCGAATTCCAGGCCTCAACCTTATTGCACCGACGGTAGGAAAGCACTTTCGGGCTTGTTGTACAGTCCGTAACTCATGAGAACCGACAGGAAGACAACGCGGAGTCCCTGTGTCAGGCACCAGCGGAACAGATCGGCGTTGCGAATTGGCAGGATAAAGCCAGGCCCTAAGAATTCGGCAGCAGAACCGATGAGTGCCTTCAAATCTTCGTTAGTCTCACCCACAGCATGGCCGAAAAATGCGATCAAGGTGGCATATCCGCTGATGCGGCTGTCATGCTCGACGACGGTAGCGATTCCCTCCCTGATCGCATCCAGCAGTTCCCCACCACGGTCATGACCGTGGACTTTACGGGACAATTGATTGCAGGCGTCCAGGTCGTCTTGCGTGGCGCGACGAACAGAGAAGCCGGCAATCTCCTTTGTAATCGGTGGGCCCTGCATGACAGCCAGAGGCTCGCGGGCCCCGAACCCGAGCTTGGCATACAGGCTAAAAGAGCGACCATGATAGGCTTCGGTAACGAGTCTAGCGCCAGGGAAGCGCTGCTCTATGATTCGATCAACTACGTGCTGCATAAGTTGCCGGCCGATGGATCTGTTTTGTTCGCTCGGATCAACCGAGACCGGGCCGACGGAGACAATAGCTGAACGCTCATCAAGAAAATTGCTGCCGGCGACGCGGCCATCAAGCTCAGCGACAACAGAATAGTAGTTTGGATGCGAAAACTGCTTCGATAAGAGTTCTATCGCTATGTCCGGATTGGGTAGGTTAGGTGGAAAGTTGTGATGTTTAGCGATCGCCGTGAACGCCTCAAAACAGATTTCGCCACAGGTTTTGGCATCCGCAGGGGTTCCCGGTCGAAGCGTGAGATTCATTTTGCTTCCTCCTTTGTGCAATCAGCGCGGCAATGCGGCGGATCAAGAGAAAAATATGGGCGTTGGTGACATATTGTCATTTGAATAAAAGACCCTGCCAGCTTAAGCCGGAAAACGACAATTCATGGCCCCAGGAGGACCCGTCTTCGCTCTGAAGAGCTACGCCTCGGCAGGCGATTCAGGCCGGAAAACGACCCATCTTCGCTAAAGCTTCACCGGACAAGCAAGTCGTGATAAAGCGTTTGTCCTCCCTGTGGTGAGCTTCCTCCTACGTTAAAACTCCGGAGGACAGGTCCGGTTTCGTCAAGACTTCGCCCCGGCAGGTCGCCGGACAGGCCCGGCGTCGCACCATCGAGCTATGCCGCGGCAAGCAAGATGGAGGAAGATAGCGATGACAGATCCAATCCTGCGGAGACTGCCGCTGAAAGGTGCCGACGGCTAGATCAAAAGGAATGGTTTGGCCAATTAGTCAACAACGCCCCCTACATTTCCTTTCTTAAAAACTGACGACATTTGATTCTGTAACTAAATTTGCAAATTTTATCGGATCGATGAAAGAGGCATTCAAAGTTTTCAGATCATCTTCGGTCACCCCACGGGCGACAGAACAGGCGCCTCAGACATACACTGGGACACCCCCTTCAACGACTTGATCAATCAACTCAGGCAGAGGCGGGAAGCCAACCCCATGAACACTCTTTGCAACCTCCTCTTTTGCCAAGTATGCGGCTTCTCCAATCAGGACAATACATACCTCTTTACCGGCACCGAGTGCTCCTATAGCGGTAACAAAGGCTGCCGTACTTTTGGTTTGGTCATCGGTGGCGTGTGTACCCACGGCTAAAATCTTTCCCATTTTTTTACTCCTTTCTTCGCTATTTGTGACGCGCTAGGGTGGTGATTAAATAAGGTCGTATACGTTTTTTCCCTGGCTTCACCTCCTTTGCAGGCTGCTATGTTTTTTGGATGACGAAACGGAAAACGGGCTTTTCTCCGTCGACAAGTTTACACGGATATCCCAGTTCTCGTGTAAGATCCGGGATTGTCTGTCGGGCAGGGTAATAATCAGTGATGACCTCCAGCACCTCACCCGAAGCCATTTTTCTGAGGGTCACGCTTGTCTTAACCGTCGGATACGGACATACCTTCCCTATCAGGTCAAGTCGGTGATTAACCTTTTCTGCGGGCATGCTGAGCCTCCTTACACTAATTTTTTATTCAATTTTAATGGAAAACCGGGTCTTCTTCAGCGGGAAGGGGGAGAGGGGGTCTCAAGATAGATCCAAAAAAGAAAGGCGATACCGATTCAAAATGGAAAAAGACTGTCTTTTTAATTGCCACAATGTGGTATTTATGTCAAGGCATTTTTCTAATAGAAGGGCAATTTTTTACATGGATTTTGCACGAGTCGAAGGCTTTCATCTGCAAGAGAAGCCCCTTGATATCTTAAAATTAGAAGCTTCATCCCGCGAAGCGGGGCAAGATTCAGGTATTAATCGATGGGGTCGATACATGCGGAGTCGTTGTTGCCGGTGGAGTTGACCAGCTTTGAGACCGGATAACTGACCAGATCCGTCAGGAGTGCCTGTTGCAGAATATTTTTTAATGCATTTACATCCTGATTCGCCGGATTCAGCCAGGATTCATAGGCTTCGGGTTTGAAGATAACCGGCATGCGATGGTGGATGTCACGTAGGGCTTCACAGGCCTCGGTCGTAATGATGGTGCAGGACTTATAAGGGGTTTCCTGATCCTTTTTGCCCCATGTTTCCCATAGTCCGGCAAAGGCGAAAGGCTTTTTATCCGGCAAGCTGATGAACATGGGCTGTT
Source organism: Desulfobacterales bacterium (assembly GCA_030145015.1). The sequence goes on along the minus strand of JAQYWI010000019.1, from coordinate 27,471 downwards.
TTTGACCTTTTGGTCCTTTCCATTCATAAAAGCCGTCGGCAATAATCAGACATCTGCGCTTTTTAAAGGCATTTTTAAAAGAGGGCTTTTCGGCAACGGTTTCGGCGCGGGCATTGATCATCCGGTTTCCAATGGTGGTATCTTTGGCCCAAAAAGGCACCAGCCCCCAGTGGAATTTGTCCAGCCAGTTTTCCCCCTTGTAGTTGAAAATCGCCAGAATCTCCTGCGAAGGCGCCACATTGAAATTGGCCGTAACCTCACAGGCGGACCTGTCAATGGGAAAAAATTCTTTGAGTTCATCCAGGTTGCGGTATCCCACAAATCGGCCACACATAAAACATTACCTCTCCGGCAACATACCCGAATATAAGATAAAATGATCCTTTTTCAAAGTTTGAAACGATCAGTCTATATTGAATAATTCATGCAGGGCCGTGATGCAAGGGATAATCGAGGCGATTGCGGATTTTGGATTTCGGCCTGCGACGAGCTCAGCCGAATCGATTGGGGATTTAACGCTTGAAAAAGTCTACAGGATCATGCTGTATCTCAGATAAATCGGATGGCTGAAATTGTATAAATTTATACAATAATGATTTTGCCATAACCCATGTACTTAAAACTTTAGCAGGGATCTTTCATAAAATTGTATAAATCCGTAAAACCCAATTTAGTTGCCTTATCCACTTTTATTTGTTACGTTGCGGCACTTAAATTCGTTTTGACAATCACACCTCGTTTAAGGAGACACATTTCATGGCAGATGAACAAAACCAGCCGGCAGAATTAAAGGTAGACAAGAGCAATCTTTTTAAGGAAGTAACATATACCGATCTTAAAGTGGGAATTATCAAGCATATGACGCCGGTTAAGGCCGACGGATCAGTGGACAAAACCAGAAAATCAGTTTTTGTGGGTCAAACGAGCCTGATGACCCCTAACGGACCGTTACCGATTCAGGCGGTGATTCAGGCCAAAGAATTGCAGCAGGCCATTAAGAAATTTCCGGAAGCCATGCAAGCGTCGATGGAACGATTGGCTGAGGAAGCCAAGAAGTATCAGGAACAGCAGGAAGCTCAAATCGAAAAGCCGGACTCACGGATTATCGTACCTGGGAGGTAGCCAATTATTTTATAAATTCAGTATGTTACCATAGAAATAGATTGCTAAAAAAGGCATCCCCATGCTAGGTGCCTTTTTCTTTTGACAACTTCTATACTTCTAGGGCAATATTTACAGACTAGGTTGTTTTACTAGATTAGTACTTATTGAGGCTTGATGTGCAAATATCAAAGTTCATTCGAATATAATCCTAGTGTTGTGTCCTATAAATAAGTTACAAAATGATTGTCACTCCCGCGCCGGCGGGAGTCCAGCTCAAAGACGCCTGGATTTTCGCCGGCGCGGGAATGACGGACGGATAGCAGCCTCAGTACTTAATAATATTTTGGACAATATTTCTGGGACACAACACTAGTACCCATGCCAAAATTAATCGTATATCGAAAACCTCCGGCTAGTTTGATTGCTTCTCGTTAACTTGAGCGCCCTGAATTGCCGCGGGAGAAATGCAATGTCCATTTTAAAACTATTTTCAGGCAAGACCCCTGAGGAGCATGAAAAAAAGGGCGATGAGTTATTTTCGTTCGATTTGTGGGGCAAAGCCAAAATCGAATACGAGCGGGCTCTGGACAAGCTGGCAAAAACATCACCGCAAAATGATGCGTTAAAAACCCGGCTTCAGGAAAAAATCCACCAGACCAAAGAGGCCCTGGCGCTGGGACACGAACAGAATGCCGATGATCTGATAGAGTCCGGCTTTTATGACGATGCCCGCGAACTCTATATCCTGGCCCAGGAGCTTACCAAGAATCCGAAACAAAAAAAGGACCTGGAAATTAAGCTCAAGGATCTTGATTTCCATCTGGATCGGACCCTCGAGGAAGATCTGCCGGATTTAGACGTTGAAGCGCAAGAAGCTCAAGAACCTGAATTCCCGGAACAGGATGACGAATATTTCCGGGCATTGTGCGGCACCCTGCCGAATGACGTTCAAAAAGACTATTTAAGCTATGGAGATAATTTTAAAAACGGTTATCTGGCTTTGAATCGGGGCGATTTTGCCGGAGCAGCGGATTATTTATCCCGCGCCATGCAAGAGAACCCGCCGGCCGACAGCTATATCCCGCTGGAGCTTGCCACCGCATATCTGAATCTGGGAAAACATGCGGAAGCGCAGCAATTGCTGGAAGCCTTTCTTGAGAAACAACCGCAAGCTTTGCCGGCCTACCAGCTTTTATGTGAAATTTTCTGGGAAAGAAAGGCATTCGATCAGGCTGACGCGCTTCTTTCCTCCGTTCCCGAGGAGCTGACAGAGTCCATTGCCGTTTATATCTTGAAGGGGGAGACGCGTTTCCACGCCGGAAACTTTACCACTGCAAAAGATTTTTATCGGGATTTTTTGGAAACCCATGGCTGGAACGAGCTTGTTGCGCGGGCTCTGGCCAAAACCCACGAGGCCATGAACGAGCTGGCCAACGCCCGCAATGTATACCGGCAGATTATGGACCAGTGCAGCAGCTGCCATGCACGCCTGGACCCATTTATAAAGCAAAGATACGCAGATCTTTGTTTTGACTCCGGTATGCACAGTTCTGAGATCTTGGAGCTTTATCTATCACTGGCCCAGGAGATTCCGGCCAACGCAAGCGATTACTTTGAAAAGGTCAGCCGGATCTATACCGCCCAGGGCAATGACGGGGAGGCCAGGCGGTTTCGCGCTATTGCCGAAAAACTGGCCTCAAAATAGCCGTGAAAATATGACAAACGAATATCTGGTCGAAATACACGAATACATCAACGCAAGAATCGTGTCTGCAGAAAATAAAAAAAAGACCGCCAACGCAAATAACGATCCGGAGTCAAGACGGTTTTACGAAGGCCAGCTCCAGGAGTGGTTAAAGATGCGCGGATATTTGGCGAATAAAGTTGATCTGAAAACCCAAAAATACTTTTAAGAATTTTATAATGGCCTACATATATTTATTGGATATGTACAAGTTGATTGATCAAAGGCTTGAAGATGCGAATTCATCAATTGGGGAGCTGTCTGATGATCCGATGGCAACAAAATTCCAGGAAGGCCGCATCAGGGCGCTTTCGGATTTTAAGGATTATCTGGCAAAAAATCTTAACCCCAAACTCCCCGGCCGCATTAGAAAAGTCTACGAAGCCAAAAATTAGGATTCCCAGATGCAATTTATACCGGATTTCAAACCTTTATCCGATGAGCGGGCATCTGCCCTCTGGTTCATTTTTAACCAAGGCAAGCTGCTGACAAAAATTGCCAAGGATACCTATGAAATCCCCGATACATCCGACTTAGCTGAAAGCAATATTTCTCCCGGGCGCTCTCAATATCTCGGCACCCTGGACAGCCGTCCCTGCTATGCTGCTGAGTTAGCTGCCGGCCTGCCGGATGTTGATAATTTTAAATTCAAGGATTTGCGGGCGCTTTTTCGTTCGATGGACGAGGATCTGATCTGGGTCGCCGGTCGCGCCAATCAGCTCGTGGACTGGAGCCGCACACATCAGTACTGTGGTATCTGCGGGCAACCCACCGAGGATAAAACGGACGAGCGCGCGAAGCTCTGCGCGCAATGCGGATTGGTAAACTACCCCCGGCTCTCCCCGGCCATCATCGTTGCCGTGGTTAAAGGCAACCAGATCCTTTTAGCCCGCAACAAACGCTTTAAGCTTCCGTTCTACAGTGTTCTGGCCGGCTTTGTGGAACCGGGCGAAAGCCTGGAAGAATGCGTTCAAAGGGAAATCCGCGAAGAAGTGGGCCTCACGGTAAAAAATATCCGCTATTTCGGCAGCCAACCCTGGCCGTTTCCGAATTCATTGATGATCGCATTTGTCGCCGAACATGCCGATGGCGATATCACGATCGATGGTTCGGAAATCGTCGACGCTGCCTGGTTTTTAAAAGACAAGCTTCCGCAAATTCCCCCCAGCATTAGTATTGCCAGGCAACTCATCGATTGGTTTACTGAAACCGAACGCGGATAAACCGGAAATACGAAACTCGAAATACGAAATACGAAACAAATTTCTAATCACCAAAATTCAAATGACCCAAACAAAAAAAGTTGAACGCTCGCTCAGATTCCTCTAAATCATTGATAGGTAAAGATCTACAAAGATGCTAAAAATTTTTTACCACTAAAAACAACAAATTTGCAACTAAGACTCTAATAATCAATTTTCGTAATAAACTCTGCATTTTCCTACTCAAACCTCAGTCCTGAGCGCTCAGTCCCGGCTTTTTTTGACCAGCTTTCCAATGGTGAGACCCTGGACGATGATGGAAAATACGACAATCGCATAGGTGACGGCCAGGATGGCTTCACGGTTTTGACCGGCCGGCAGTGACAATGCCAGGGCAACCGATATGCCGCCCCGCAGACCGCCCCAGGTCAGGATTTTGATGACATGGGGGCTGAAGGTGCGAAAGCGCTTCAGAATCACCACCGGAATTCCGACACAGACAAAACGAGCTGCCAGCAGCAGCGGAATGAGGATGATTCCCGCTAACAGATAGGCCCGGTTAAAGGTGAGAATCAAAACCTCGGAACCGATGAGCACGAAGAGCACGGCATTTAAAATTTCATCAACCAGCTCCCAAAATTTGTCCAGATGGTCCCGGACATCATCGGACATGGCCAACATGCGCCCGTGATTCCCGATCAGCAGACCGGCCACTACAATGGCAATGGGACCGGAAAGATGCAAGGCCTCGGCCAGCGCAAAACCGCCGGTCACCAGGGCCAGGGTGATCAATACTTCAACCTGGTAATTTTCCACACTTTTAAGCATCCAGTAGGCAACGGCACCGATCAGCAGCCCGAAGACCAATCCACCACCTGCCTCTTTTAAAAACAGACTCGCTACGGAAGCAGCTGTCACTTCATGGGTCCCGGCGGCTATTTCCAGTATCACCAGAAACACCACTACCGCGACACCGTCGTTGAATAAGGATTCGCCGGTAATTTTGGTTTCAAGACTTTCGGGCACTCCGGCCTTTTTTAGAATGCCCATTACTGCAATCGGATCTGTGGGAGAGATCAGCGCACCGAACAAAAGACAGTAGATGAAAGGCAATTCGATACCCAGCCAACCCAGCACCCACCAGCTGGTATAACCCATAATAAATGTAGACCCGACGACACCGGCCGTGGCCAGAGAGCCGATGATATATTTTTGTCTGGCCAGATCCGTTAGGTTGACATGCAAGGCCCCGGCAAACAGTAAAAAGCTGAGCATGCCGTGGAGTAAGGTTTCATCAAAATCGATGCTGTCCAGCAAAAGGCGGGCATCCTCTTTCAAACCAAATCCCAGCGGCTCCAGAGCAATGAGTCCAAGCGAGATCAGAAGGGTGATGACCATCAGTCCGATGGTGGTGGGCCAGCGTATAAATCGATGGTTAATATAACTAAAGGCTGCTGTAAGGGTAATTAAAATGGCTAAGATATTGAAAAGTTTCATTATTTATTTTCTAATCGTCAAACTCACCGATCAGTTTTACTTCTCTTTCCAGTTTCACGCCGAAGCGGTCATAGACCCTGTCTTCGATCCGGCGGATCAGCCGGTAGATATCTACTGCTTTGGCGTTATCGACATTAAGAATAAATCCGGCGTGTTTTGGACTGATCATGGCGCCACCGATGCGTTCGCCCTTCAGGCCGGCTTCTTCGATCAAAGCCCCCGCATAATGACCCGGCGGCCGTTTAAAAACACTGCCGCAGGACGGATAATTAAGCGGCTGTTTTTTAGCACGCAGGGATAGGATATCGTTCATCCGATCTCTTAACAGGGCGGCATCTTTTTTTTCATAACGGAATTGACCGGAAGTAATCACCACCTGTTCCAGATCCGGAACACGACGGTAGTTGAAATTAATTTCTTTTCTTGCGGCCTCAAACGGCGTGCCGTTCATCCGGAAACCTTTTACCGCAACCGTGGTCTGCTCGATTTCCTGTCCGAAAGCTCCCGCATTCATCCGCAGCGCTCCGCCAACGCCGCCGGGTATTCCAGCCATCAGCTCCATGCCTCCCAGACCCTGCTCAGCTGCAGCCCGGATCAGGCCCATTAGCGGGCTGCCCGCCAGGGCGGTGGCTTTTTGGCCGTCAAAGCGCCATGCGCTGATGTTAGTGCCCAGATACAGCGTTACCCCCGGCCAGCCTTTATCTGAAACCAGTAAGTTCGAACCGAGTCCGAGGATAAAAAGGGGCACACCGGCTGCATCTACGATTGTGAGTACCTCCCCGATGCCGTCCTCGGTTCGGGGGGCCGCCCAGACTGCTGCAGGGCCGCCGATTTTGTACGAGGTATAGGCGGCGATGACTTCATTGGTTTTTACTTCAACCGCTGCCACCCGGGCCAATCGGTCTGCCATGCGGGCCGTATCAAAATTTATCCTGCCTGCCACATCACTCTCCTTGCACCCATGAAAAAGGGCCGGAACCGTTTGCTGTTAAAGCACAAAATTATGTGGAAAGCAATTTTAGGATCTGTTTGCTGTCGGTTTGATTTATTCGTTCAGTGTAAGAAATGAGGCGCCAGACCGACAAATTTTCAGTGAAGGCCAATATGAATCAAAAACCTGTTATGTTCCGGGAGATCCGATATGTTCAGAAAAATAATAATATCCAAGATTATTTTATTAGGGCTTATTCTGGTGATTGCCGAGAGCCAGGCATTTTCCAAGGACTGAGTGCTGAGGACTGAGCGGGGATACGAAAAGCGCATATATCTGAAATCAACTTTATAACTCAGTCCTCAGCCCTCATCGCTCAGTCCTACTATGGTTTACCGTCTCCAATCCACCTTTCCTTTGACCCACTTCCCACATTGGCCAGGCTCAGTTGACTCGCCTTAAAAAAAGCTCAAGTTTTTCCTGTGGTTGCCGATAATTTTTCTGGTATGGGGGATTCAAAAAAAAGGAGGATAACCATGGAGACTCAAGATTTTTTGCGGGTCATCAACGAACTGGAGTTCATACTGGATGACATTGACGAAATTAGCGGACAGCTGGATCTGACCAAGACTGAAAACACCAAGATGTATCAAGCGATCAGCAGCATTGAAAAATCAAAAGAAATTCTCGTCGGCCTTTTCCCCAAAATAAAATCTCTTGATTATGATGTCCGCGAAGATCTGACGGCCGAACTCACGGAAAGTTAGAATTGGCTGAAAGATATTGGAAGCGAGACGGGGGGACCAGATTGGAAGCCTGCCGGTAATGATGATGAAAACACGGGTCATGCATTTAAACATTCCGGGGTATAATCTGTTTACTACCTCTTTAAACAAATTTGATAAGGATGACTGTGTTACGCTGTCTTTATCGGTGTCCTTTGTTTTTTTGCTTTCAATCATTCCTTTTACCACTTTAAGTATTTTGATTTTTGATTTGGTCAAAGGATTATTTATTTCCAATACCGCCTGGGTAAACAATATTTCGGAAATTCTTGCAGAAGAAATTAATCATATCATTCCTTTCGTGTCGAAGAATTGGATTAAGTCTCATGTGATAAACCCTGATGCCTACGGATCATTTAAGGCTATCAATTTTTTAATGCTGCCGATAATCAGCGGTCTTTTTTTTAAATCACTTGAAACATCCTACCGCAAAATATTTCAGCTTCCACCGCGTCATCTGGTTTTCGGCCAGGCGTTCTATGTCATTATCAGCGTTTTTGCCGGGTTACTTTTTTTTATGTCCAACTTCATCTGGATCATACTTTCGACGATCATATCCCACATCTTAACTGCCATAAACAGTACGCCCTATGTTAATCAGGTCTCCCAATTGGCCATGAGCGTGTTTACTTCCCATCGGATTAACCTGTTATCTGTCGTGGTCCTGATTGTTTTTTATCTGGTCACCATCAAGCTGTTTCTGAATGTAAAAATACGACTGCGGCACCGTCTGGCTTCAGCGTTGATCTTCTGCGTGCTGTGGCTCGTGGCGCGTCAGCTCTTCAGCATTTACATCAGTCATATCACCGAGGTAAGTGTTTTATACGGCTCGCTTAGCTCCGTCATCGTTATTTTAATGTGGATTTTTTATTCATCACTTGCCCTGCTCTTTTCCGTAGAAGTACTCTACGCCATGCACAAGGGGTATTATCACTACCGTCAATGGTAATAAAAATAAGTTCCTAAAGTGAACTAAAATGCCTAAAGTTGATGAATTCTACCCGTCGAGAGCCTCAGGGTCGAAGGATCATTTTTATTAAAGATGGAGCGTCACGCGGCGCAAGCGCCTGCGATGCGCGAGCGACACCTTAACTTTAGGCACTTTAGCTCACTTTAGGCATTTTAGGCACTCTTTTAGTGATGCCTTCCAATTTCCATCAGCGTTGTTGCTTTTAAAATAATCCTGCCTATATTTTAATCATCCCATTCTGAGAAAGGAGTTATCAAATGAGTGAGCCGACGCGAATTTCTGCGCAGGAAACCCGGCGGAAGGTCTCCTCCGGAGAGGCCTTGCTGGTTTGTGCGTATGATGATGCCGATAAATTTCAAAACAACCATCTCGAGGGAGCCAAGTCATTTTCGGAGTTTCAGTCGAATCTATCTTCATTGGCGAAAGACCAGGAGATCGTTTTTTACTGTGCCTGAGACGGCGAAGCCAGTGCTGCCGGTCAGGCGGAAAAATATATAAACGATGGTTATACCCATGTGACGGTCTTAAAAGGAGGGGTGGATGCCTGGAAAGAGGCTGGTTTCCCGATTGTGTAGAAGTGTTTTCAAAACCCCATCTGAGGCCCAATGGCTGCGTTGCCCCGCAAAGCGGGATTTGCGCCAATTCTGTTACACCAAGGTGCATCACAGGCCTCCGACAAATGCTCACATACCCATGTATGCTGCGCTTTCTCGATCGGCCTGCGCCTTGCCCTTGAACCTGATCTGAGGTTTTGAAACCACTTCTAATAGGATAGCATCATTGGATGGCCGACACGCCGCTGATTTGTGGCTGTTTTCTTTAATGAGCCGAATTTTCAGGAAAATATTGACATGAGGGTCGTCCCAGTTTACAAGGTAGATGATTTTGGCTGAGCTTTTGTTTGAGAGAGGAACTCGATATGACCCATCCTTTGTACAGAACCATTCTGACGGGGTGCCTTGTGATTTTAATCGGCTGCGCCGGCGGCATCCCGAAGTGGCGGCATTTTCATGGCGATTTGTCGGGCCAGGGATATCAGCCCGTGGAAAGCGGTTATGCGCTTTCTGCGGCGTGGATTGCGGGGCCTTATAAAATTACGAGCTCTTCTCCGGTCATCGGGTTTGCTGTCAGTGGCATGGAAGTGATTTATTTCGGTACGGTGGACGGTGAACTGGTGGCCATTAATTCCAACGATGGGACTGAACGATGGCGCCGTTCATTTGCTCTGCAGGATAAAATTTTCAAAATTGTCTCCTCCCCGGCGGTCTCCACAAAAGGAGATATCTATGTCATTACCAACCAGCAGGTCGCAGGCGGCCGACATCGGAGTACGCTGCATAAGCTCGAAGAGTTTGGCAATCTCAACTGGTCTTTTTCGTTTGGCGATGATGGATTTACTTCCGGATCTCCCAAGATTTTAAAATCGGGCCAAAACACCTTTATCTTTATTTACGTGAATGTCGTTATCGGCGGTGAACCCCAGGCCGAGCTTTTTGTTTTACGCGATAACGGCAAAACGGCTGATCTGCTCGATCGGAAAGCCCTCGGCAGCTGTCAGTGGGACAGCACCGAGCAGCCTACCCACCCGCAAGATGTTTTTAATTCATTTGCAGCGGTGTGGGATTTTATTTCTACCTTTCCCCTTGACCTTAGTGACAGCGCCGATAGCCTGCCGGATGCATTTGTCGACCCTACCGTGGCTGTTTATACCGACAGAAAGCTTCCATTGATTGCGGTTGCGGATAATTTGTGCAGTATCGGCGCATATGAATGGGATGATAAAGGATTATCCGTTGTCTGGAGCGAACCCCACTCGTTTCAAAAACATTCTTCGCCGGCGTTGTTGGCCAAAGGCCTGATGGTTTTCGGACGGCAGGACGGGAAGGTTCTGGCCCATGACATGGAAACCGGTGTAAAAATGTGGGAGTATGCTGCCGGTGAACCGGTTCTCGCAACCCCGGCTGCAACCCCGCAAGATCATATCTTTGTTGTTTCGAAAAGCCGCATTCAGGTACTGGATAAGAAGGATGGATCTCTCATTTATGACGGGGTGGCGCCGCGAAAATTTGAATTAGGGGCTCAAACTTTCGCATCGCCGGTTGTCACCAAAAATTGTGTTTATGTTTCCAGCGGGGAAATGCTTACCTTTAGTCACGATCTCTCAACCCGCAGTCAAGATACCAATTTTCGTGGAAACGGTCTAGCTTCGATTGCGTTGTCCAATAACGGCACGTTGTATGTCGTGGCCGGTGACGGGACGATTCGCAAATATCAGAGTGCGCAATAACGTTTTTTGGCGGTCTATTTTTTTTTGCCTTTAGCGGAATCTTTGGGGGCGCTTTTTGGCAGCAGCTCGATAATCTCTTCCCAGTCCTTGACGGTCTGTCCCTTCTGGCTCTTCTCAAAGGTGTAGCGCTTTTCAATGAATTCTTCGGCTTCGGCAATAACACCGGCAGAACCGATGATGGCATAGAGGTGGATGCCTTTTTCTTTAAATGTAGTGAACATTTTCGCGCCCTGCCAGCGTAATACCGGCGCCTCAGGAAACTCGTGTTCATCCAGCCATTCTTTAGCCATGCGGAGTCCTGTGTACCGGCTTATGTAGATGACCCGGTTTTTTTTAAGCAGCCTTTCCACCGCCCGGCGACTGGCTTGCGCCGCTATTTCGGAAATAAATGCATCTTTGAATCCGCCTTCGATTTCAATGAAAATGACTTTTTCGTTTTTTTTCGTTACCAGAAGTAATCCGGAACCGCTCTCGCCCTTTGAGCGGGCCTGCACCTTAATTATTCCCGGACGTTTGGGCGTATATTTTCGAAAACCGTAGCCGTCACCCCCGGTTAAATTTTTCCCGACGCTTTTATCATCCAGATAAAATTCTACCAATCTGCCGCCGTCAGCAAAAATTTTGCCTTTGGTTAAAACCTTAAGATAGACCGGGGTGCCGACCTTCGTCACCCGGTCATAAACGATAATCTCTCCCCGGCACTGGGCGGCCGGCAAAACGACAAAGCAACATATCAAAAAAAACAACAAGAGCCTGTTTTTAAAAGCAACGGTCATTTTCACTTTCTTGACACCTCGTACAGGGTTTTTTAAAATACAACTTAAAGCTATCTATATAATAAACATTGACTCCTAATACCATAATTCTATCTTTATCATGAGCGAATGGGCTGAGCCAAGAGATTTTAAAGAGTGGGCCAAAAGAGTGTTTGGATTGCGATCCATTTTGACGCTCATGCTTATTATCAGCATTTTTATCCTGGAGTTGCGATTTGATTGGATGGAGCGCATATTAGGGACCTATCTGGTAACCACCAATTCCGAGCGACCCGAATCCGGCTCGATCTGGGAAAAGAGCCGTCAAACCCGGACAGCGCGGAAAAAGCTTGAACAAATCATTACCGACCGACAGACATTACAGCGTGAAGCCCGAAGTGCAGCCACGTTCACGCAAATTGCCGCCAATGTCACCCCTGGAGAAGGGGTGATGCTGTCAGCCGACCATTTCCGCAAACTCTATCTGCGGCTGGCGCCGTCTATCGCCCATGAGGTTATATCTCCCTTTGAACTGCTCGGGATCGTCAGCAGTGGGCTCTGGCGCAGAACCTACTTTGAAAAATCCGGTGCCGGTTTGATGATCTATCTGCTGGATGCCAATAACCGGGTATTGCAGCAGCTTGAACTCGGCTCTATGCTGCTGTCCCAATTAAAACGCGGTGAAGTGGCTTTGGCGGAATCCCTTGATGAATTGCCGATTTTTGAAAACCGTATCTATCCTGCCGATCGGTTTTTTAATTCTTTAGAATCCTTTCCCGAAGACGTGCGCCGCAGCATGGTGCCGCAGCCTGAAACGCTTCTTGAAGTGCCCGGTCAAATCGTACGGGTTGGAATTTCTGATGAAACCCAGGCCGGTTTTATCGAGCTGGGCTTTGAATTCCTTAATGGTGCCCAGCGCCGTGTTGTCTTAGTACAGGGCCATGAATGGGCTGTCTGGCGGTTGCGATCCAATCTGGAAGGCACGGATATGGATGATGCAGCCGGCCGGATCGTTGATCAAAACCAAGACGGGACCCGTCAATGAGCCTTTTTGCCGTAAGTGTACGTCGATTCAGCACCCTTTTTTATGCGGGGATGACCCTGGCAGGTTTGGGGGCATTGCTGGCGGTCGGTCTGCTTTTCATGGCTGTGCGCGATCTGCCCCAGGTACCGGAGCCGTTAAGCCGCATTATTGAAACCCCGCCCACGGAAATTTTTGCTGCTACCGGCGAAAGGCTAATGATCATTGGCGGTCGGGAAGTCGTTCCCCTCAACCGGATTTCCCCTTTTTTTATTCAGGCGGTAATTGCCACCGAGGACCATCGTTTCTGGGAACATCACGGCCTCGATAAACTGCGCACCCTGAAAGCGTTGTGGATAACCCTTTTTGAACCTGGAAGAATCCAGGGGGCTTCAACCATCACCCAGCAGCTTGCCAAGAATCTGTTTTTTAGCTATCGGCGAACCTATTTGCGTAAATTCCGGGAACTGCTGGTCGCCCTGCAAATTGAAACCCGATACAGTAAGCGTGAAATCTTAGAAGCGTATTTGAACCAAATCCCCTTTGGTGTCGGTGCATATGGCATTGAACGGGCCGCCCGGTCCTTTTTCGGTAAGCCTGCGTTGGAGCTTAATCTGGCGGAATCCTCCCTGTTGGCCGGTCTGCCCAAGTCGCCGACCCGCTACAATCCCTATCGGTATTTTGAGCGGGCCAAAAAAAGACAACAGCTGGTGCTGGCGCGAATGAGTGCCGTGGGTTATACGACTGTTGCGGAAGCTGAAGCTGCCTATCAGGCCCCGCTGCAGTTGATGCCCCATCCTGCCGGCACTCCCAAAGGCAGCTATTTTCTCGATCTGGTTTTAAATGATCTTGAAGAGCGATACGGCCCGGAGGTGGTCTACCACGGAGGGTTGAAGGTCAGTACCACCCTGGATCCCGAGCAGCAGGCCTGGGCGATTGAATCCCTGCAAAGCGGATTGGTAAAACTGGACCAGCTGATGGGAATTGTCGATGAAGATCAAACCGGCGACGCTAAATCTTTGTCCCACCCGCAAGGGGCACTGGTGGCCGTCGAGTGCAACTCCGGTGCCGTCAAAGCCCTGGTGGGCGGAAGAGATTATTCGGAAACAGAGTTTAACCGTGCGATTGGAAACAACCGTCTGCCCGGATCCGGGTTTAAACCCTTTTTGTATTACGCGGCCTTTGAAAAGCTGAGTTTGACGCCGGCCAACGTATTTGTGGACAGGCGAATCACCATTCCGGTCGTTGGTGCCAGCGATTGGAAGCCCCAAAATTTCGGGCGCGAACATGAAGGACCCATGATTTTAAAACGCGCACTCATGAAAAGCGTTAATGCCATCGCCGCGCAGTTAGTCGAGCGCGTCGGACCGGATGCGCTGATCGACGTGGCCCGGCGCTCCGGAATTAAAAGCCCATTGAAACCCGTTTATTCGCTGGCGCTGGGGACCTCCGGGGTGAGCCCATTGGAAATGGCGGCTGCGTTTTCCACCCTGGCCACCGGCGGTATTCGGCATGAACCTTTCTGGATCAGCCGGGTTGAAGATCCCCTGGGCAGGGTGCTGGAAGAACAAATCGTTCGAGGGCAGCGCTCCCTGGATGCGAGCATTGGTTTCCAGGTCATCGACATGATGCGCGGCGTTTTGACCAACGGCACGGGTAAGGTCGTCCGTCGCCTGGGTTTTGATCTGCCGGCGGCCGGCAAAACCGGTACATCTGATGACTTTCGCGATGCCTGGTTTACCGGGTTTACACCTACCCTGAGTGTTTCTGTCTGGGTGGGATATGACCGCGGGATGCGTATGCGTGATGTAAACAAGATCGGGATTACCGGCGGCCGGGGGGCCGCGCCTATCTGGGCGGATTTTATGATCAAAGCCACCAACGGAGAGCCCCCGCGGGAATTTACCGTTCCATCGGATATTCACTTTGAAACCGTTGATGCGGTTAGCGGTGAAACCGCCGGTGAATGGACGTCAAACCGGGTGAAGGTGGCGTTACGTTCCGACCAGGTTGCCGGTGCCATACCGGAGCAGCCCGCCATTCAAGCGGCGGATGCACCCTCCACAATGAAGGCGGGTAAATCCGGCACAGTAAAGCCAAAACAATCCAACTTGGAAAAGGCGGATCAACCCGCCGTTGAGGAGACAGGCAAGTCCGCCACAAACAAGGAGGATAGGTCCACCATTACGGAAGAGGATCTGCCACCCGATTAGCGTTAAATAATATTAAACGGTTTTAATTCTTTTTCTAATTTTAGGCATTTTAGTCACTTTAGCTCACTTTAGGCACTTTTAATTTAACATGCTTCCTTTTTTGAAACATATCGCCGTACGTATCTGGCTGACGGTTCTTTTAGGCGGCGTCGCCTGTTTGTGGGTGTTGCCGTCCTTCCAGGCGCGAATCGGGCTCGAATGGGCGCTGTTGCCGGTTACGCTCATTATTGTGACGGCGTTTGCGCTGATTGGATGGGTTTCAACCCGCTGGGGGTTAAGCACGGTTGAACGGCTCATCCATGAGGCCGGCGGTTTTGAAAGAGATGGCATGGTTTCCGAGGCCGAAAATCGGTTCCGGCGTGCATTAGCTGTTTTCGACAGTTTTCTGATTTCACCGCTTATAAAAAAACAAAAATCCGGCGCGTTAACAGCTCGCCTTGCCCGTTTTTACCTGGCCCGTGCCGCAAGAAGTTATGAGTCCGAAGCGTTTCTGGTATCTTACCTGCAATCGAACCCGGAAGATGAAGAAGTTGCCGAAAATTGGATACAGCAGATCGAAAGTCGCGGAGGCCTGAGGGAAGAGCATCAGGAACTGGTCTATCTTATCGGTAGCGCCCAACCCAATAATCGAGCCATCCAGTCCACTCTTGCCAGATATTATCTAATGTTGGAAAGAACCGATTTTCCGGCGCTGCAAACTTACCGGCGTGCGCTAACTGCCGATCAACAGGTGCCCCCTGAATTTCTTAAAAACCTGGCCAACCTTTTTCTAAGAGAAAGACGCGCAGATGATTGGGCCTTGGAAATTTATCTCGAGGCGATTGGAGAAAACCGCCATCAGCCTGAAATCTTACGGGGTATTGCTGCCTGTGTGCGCTGGATTTCGCTTACCGAGCACAACAAACCGCTGTTGCAACGGGCCTACACCTACCTGGACGGCATGGACCTGGCTGAAATAAAAAAGATGAGCGCCGGCTTTAAGCCCCCGGTTCCGCCTTCCGGCCAACGCCTCATTCAGCGGCCGACTCCAAAGAGGCAAACTTTTCTCCAAACCACCGCTGCAGTGCTGCAGACGTTTTATGAAGATCTTACCGCCCTGCCGCTATGGATTTTCCAACAGGCCCGATCCCTAGTCCGCTGGGCCATGCAATCAAGAAATTCGAGACGTGTTCTTACGGGAATGCTGCTGGCCGGATTAACCGCGGCGGTCATTGCCCTGGTAATTAACACGGTGGGTCATCTGGTCAAGAGCGAAACACCGGTGGCCCAAAAAATTGAGAAGGCACCCGAGGCAATTACGGACCCATTTACATTGCAGGTGGCAGCTTACCTGAAACCAGGGTATGCCAAGACATATGTGGAAAAATTAAAAAAACAGGGATTGGATGCTTACTGGCGGGAGGCCATCAGTGCCAATAAGAAATGGTACCAGGTTCGGGTTTCACATTTTCCGGATAAAAATTCTGCCAGGGACTTTGGGGAATCGCTCAAAACTAAAGGAATCATCGACGATTATTACGTCGCTAATTTTATCGTACCCAAATAGGATTCAAAGGCTCAAGCTTGCTATAGGTTCTCAATTTTCCATTTCTTGATAGCATTATTTAAATTTGTTATCAGTTTCTCGATTTCTGCAATGGTGTTTAATGCGGCCACCCTTAAATTCACCCCAAGCTCGTTTTCAAAGCGTCTTTTTTGCATCTCTATTTCAGACTCAATTTGATCCTCACTCCAGTCCAGATGATATCTCATAATCTTGCGTCGTACCATGAACTCATCAAAAGAATGGTCGAAGTTCCTTTTTAAAATGGAGATCATCTCCTCAAGCGATGGTGCCTGATATGTTGCTGCTAAAATTTCAACCAAGGATTCTCTGACCATTTGCCTGGCACATTTTTTAGCATCAGAGATGTAAAGTGGCATTCTTTCTTTTTGTATTTTATTCATTTTAAGGCATTTGGATAGATTTTTGCGGAGAAGATCAGGATAGGTGGAAATCACCACGAAATCAAACATTTTTTCAAATCTTGGTCAACTGTGTTTCCAATCTAATATCGTTTGATTCAGATTCTGCCATCTGTCCTCTATCTTCTGACCTCTAACCACTGCCATCTGACATCCGACACCCGAAGCCTAACTCATATTCGGATCGTGTTCGCGAACATAGGCGAGCAGGTTTTTGGCGATGGTGGATTTGACCTGAATGGCATCATAGTCTAAGGGGACATTGTTTAAATATTGCAGAATCAGTGCATCACCGCCTGAAAGACCTCCCGGCAGTATGCCCGCAAAGAAAAACCCCAGCTTTTCAAATTGCGCCGTGTAGGTGCCGGTTGATGGATCGGAAAGATTCAGGAAGAGGTTTAGAATTTCGATTTTTTTCAGACAAAGTTCCTTTACCTTAGTCTGTAGCTCGTCGATGATATTTTTGCCGTAACGGTCAACTATGATGCGGGCAAAACTCAAGGAGCCGACGAGCTTAATTCTAATAACAGATGATGACATCCCCCTTTTCGCTTCCGCCGGCACTTTTCTTTTAACCTCAGGCCGAACGCCCAGACCTTTGTACAGAGCGGTAATCATGTCTTCGTGATGCGGCGGCGCATAAATCGTGCGGGAAGCCGCCGCCGGCTTTAAATATAAAAATTGCACCAGCATGCTCACGCGATACGGAATTTTTGCATGCATGCCTTTAAATAAAACGTGAGGCGGTATCATTCCCAGCCTTAGTCCGCAGTCTCGGAAACCAAATCCATGCACCGTATGTTGAGATATGGTGTGATTGGTGACCGCCACCCCGAAGGCGCCCTGCTTGCCCTGGGATTTGGCCTGATCCAACAGATATTGGGTTATATTGCGAAAACATCCCAGGGATCGAAACTCCGGTTTCACGACCCCCTGGGCCATTTCGACAATTTGAGGGTTTTCCTCCCAGATCTGAAAAACACCATAGCCCGCGATGTCTTTTTCGCCGGATACGGCAACGGCGGAGTGTATCTGACCGCTTTTATTAAGGGCGTTAATTTTTTCAGGATAATAAACATAGTCCCAGGGATAAGTATACCCGTAGGTTTTATATATTGTCTTTGATACTTCCGCCGCCTCGGCCGGGTCCATCTGTCGGACACGGCATTTTAATTGGTCCAATGAAGAGGCAATTGGCGGCAGCGATGGTTCAAAGGGTTCCAGATCGCAGGCCGCGTAATAGTCAGTGATACTTTTATCTTTCAGATGCTTGATTAAAACGAGTTCCTTGCCTTCCGGCCCCAGATTGTGAAGTCGAATTTCGTCAAGATATTCCTTCAGCCGGAAGATCGGTTCTCCCAATTCGCGGCTATCATTGATTGAACCTGCAGGGGCCTCTGAATCTGAGTCACCGGCACCCAAAGGAAGTCCTTTATCCCGCAGACTGACTTTTAAACCTTCCGGAATGCGTTCACAGATTATCTCCAGAGACCCTTTTTCGCCCGGCTCGAAAGAGTATCCCATCAGGGCGCTGACCGCCTCGATGATGCCGTTTTCAAGAGATTTTAAGTCTTGATCCTGCATTCCGATCGAGCGGGCAATTTCGGATACATAGATGGCAGCTGCGGTTGCGTATTTGCGATCATTGGGGATTCGGATGCTTGAATATTCACATTTTGATTCCACATTTCACCTCCTGGTTCGCAAGATCGCAACCGAGCCATTCGGGGGGCCGGGTAGTATTCATTGGGAATGAAAAGCGGCTGCGCCTATATCGATAGGGCAGGGCATTGATAGGAGCTATAAACGCATAATTTAAGCGCGGGAAAAAACCACCCCCCGGAAGCAAGACCGTCGGGGGGATGCTTGAAATTTTATAAAACGGAAAAGTTGGGTATGAGATTCTCACATAAGGTGTCTGGCGATCTTCTTTTTTAGCGGACGTATACGGGC
Organism: Desulfobacterales bacterium; assembly: GCA_030145015.1. Next base: position 9,044 of record JAQYWI010000019.1, on the reverse strand, counting down.
GTTCAAACTGAAGAAGTTCAATCGCTCTTATTTTGTCTCAGATTTCTTCTTGGAGCTCTTCGTAGAACTTTTTTTGGGTCCTTTTTTCGTTGAGGAATACCCATCAGCATACCATCCGCCCCCTACCAGTTTAAACGAACAGGGCGACATGATCTTTTTGGCCCTGCGGTTACACCTAGGGCATTTGATTGCCCTGGTACCCATTGGGACCAGGCTTTCTGTTACCGTACCTTCCGGGCATTGGAACTCATAAAACGGCATCTTCTTTCTCCTGAAACTGATATAAAAAAGATATCAAAGAGTTAAGTCTTCATATCCCTCTTTTTGATGCAAAAATACGCATTTTTTTTCTTGATGTCAAGTAGTTTGACCGGTTAAGAGCGCATTCTTTATCGGATGCTTAACGGGATGTCAATCCATAATATAAAAATGAAAATATACTATTTTATTTCATGATGTTATACAGTACTGCCGCCGCCAATTTATCCCTTGACACCTTTGTCGCTCGGCATATATAAAAATCATAAATATTTTCAGCTACTAACAGTTGAAGTCAATATGGGGTTTGAAAGTATTCTTTGATTTTACGGATACTTAAAAAATACAGGGAAATCAATGAAAACGCAAATTTTAAAGAAATTTTCAGGTCTGCAAACGCTACACGCCAGCGAACATACGATTATGGCAGCTTTGGCGGCCATTGTGGGGCTGGCGGCCGGCTTTGGAGCGGTAGGGTTTCGGCATCTTATTAATTTCTTTCAGACTTTGGCATACGGCGGTGAGAACGATTTGTTGGAGCTGGTGATAAACCTGCCCTGGTATTATCGTGTGGCGGTACCGGCAATTGGCGGCCTGATTGTGGGGCCGTTGGTTTATTTTTTTGCCAGAGAGGCCAAAGGGCATGGCGTTCCGGAGGTTATGGAAGCCGTGGCGCTCAAAGGCGGTGTGATCAGAAAGCGGGTGGTGGTGGTTAAATCACTGGCTTCTGCCATCTGTATCAGCACCGGGGGTTCGGTCGGCCGCGAAGGCCCGATCGTTCAAATCGGTTCTGCCATCGGATCGGTCCTGGGGCAGTTTATGAAAGTCTCAGCAGACCGCATGCGGACCCTGGTCGGCTGCGGTGCAGCCGCCGGCATTGCCGCCACATTTAATGCGCCGATAGCGGGTTCCATGTTTGCGCTGGAGGTTATTCTGGGTGAATTCGGTCTGGCCACATTTAGCCCGATTGTGATCAGTTCCGTGGTTGCCACCGCCGTGTCACGTGCGTTTTTGGGTGACATTCCGGCGTTTATCGTACCGGCTTACGAATTGGTCAGCGCCTGGGAACTTCCCATGTACCTGGTTCTGGGGATTTTTTGTGCGGTGGTGGGGGTGACGTTTACCAAAACCCTGTATCGAATCGAGGATTTATTTGATGGGATTAAATTTCCCGAATATCTTAAAGGAATCGTCGGCGGCCTGATTCTGGGGGTGGCTTCCTTGATTTTCCCCGAGATCCTGGGCGTCGGATACGGGGCGATTGACATGGCCTTGATGCAGCAGATGGCCTGGTGGCTTTTGCTGGTCCTCGTGGCGGTTAAAATTCTGGCCACCTCGGTGACCATCGGCTCCGGCGGTTCCGGCGGGATTTTTGCACCCTCACTTTTCCTGGGGGCAATGGCCGGGGGGTTTTTCGGAGCGGTGGTTCATCAATTGTTCCCCGGTATAACCGCATCTCCCGGGGCGTACAGCATTGTAGGGATGGGCGCGGTGGTCAGCGCTACTACCCATGGTCCCCTGGCGGCCATTTTAATTCTTTTTGAAATGACAGGTGATTACAAAATCATTCTTCCGCTCATGCTAGCGTGCATCATCGCATCCATCGCCAGCGGACAGCTGTTGAGAGATTCGATTTATACCTTAAAATTGGCGCGGCGGGGAATCGATATAAAAGAAGGCAAAGAGGTCAACGTTTTAAAATCCCTGTTTGTAAAAGATGTAATGAATTCAAATGTTGAAACCATGCCTCAAGCGTTAACCCTGGGAAAAATGACGGAGAAGATTTCCAAAAGCAAATTCAACAGCTTTCCGGTGCTCGATGACCAGAATCAGCTGATCGGCATCCTTTCATTTAAAGACTATAGTAAAGCGATCTTTGACGAGAACCTGAAAGATCTGGTGGTGGCCAAGGATCTGGCTTCCACCGATCTGGTGACGATTTCTCTGGATGACAATCTGTGGACGGCGCTGGAAAAGATCAGCTCAAAAGATTTTGCGGTTTTGCCGGTTGTTTCGGCGCAAACGCCCAATAAATTGGAGGGGGTGGTGAGTCGCCGGGACATTATCGGTGCTTACAACAAAGCGGTACTTAAAAAATCGCTTTTTCAATAATGCAAAGGGTGTTTTGACGTAAAAGGATGCATATCATTCAGATCATACACCCTGAATGAAAGACAGGTGCAATGCAGCCGGCTGAAATCATCCATAATCCTTTATTTCGCGAGCGTTCCGGTAAAAAAGAGGGCGGGCCGGCGCCGGATTTGGCCGAAGATGAAGCCGAGGAAAAATCTCCGGAAGAAGAGGAATACATCCTCTGTCGGCAGTGCCATCAAGCCATTACCCGACCGGCGGAGCGTATTACGGTCCAGGGCGCGCACCATCACACCTTCGCCAATCCCCACGGCGTCGTGTATGAAATCGGTTGTTTTAAGTATGCACAGGGTTGCGGTTACGCGGGGCCGCCGACAACGGAGTTTACCTGGTTTAGCGGTTATGCCTGGAGAGTCGGTTTTTGTACCATGTGCCTGACCCATTTAGGCTGGGTCTTTATCGCAAACAGCGGAGACAGTTTCCACGGATTTATCCTGGATCGGCTAATTCAACCAGAAAAGTAAACTAAATGCTAACCTGGTTTTATTTTATAATTTTGCGAAAATACTTATGGCTGAAGAAAACGTTTCATCTATAAATCCGAAATCGATACGGCTGAGCTCGTCGCAGGCCGAATCTCGCCTGATTTAATAAAATTGGTCGAAACAAATTCAAGATAATAAATTCGAATGTTCAAAACGGTTTTGAATTTTGGTCATTTGAAAATTCGGATTTGTTTCGAGTTTCGTATTTCGGGTTTCGAGTTTAACCACTTAATATGATATGAAATAACTATTATGATCTAATTTTTTAAGATTTTATTTATATATATCGAAGGGAATTTAGATGGGTGAAATAAAAAGCACATTAGATCTGGTAATGGAAAAAACCAAAAATCTGAGCTTCAGCGATGAAGAGCGGTTGGGGCAGAAAAATAAAGAGATCGAGAGCCGTATTCGCGGTTTGCTGCAGAAATTTAACGACCAGGCGCTCAGCGCCGACAAATTGAAATCCGAATACCAAAAATTGCAGAAAGACTATGACCTGCCGGAAAACGCACCTCTGGTCAAAGAAATATGCAGGCAGATCGAACTTGGAAAGGATAATGACACCCTGTTTGAACTGCTGGCCCGGTTTAAGGTTACGTATATTGAAGGGATCACTTCGGTTTTACATGAATTTGATGACGTTATTAATACGGCGGCCCGGGAACGATCTAAAGTTTTACAGGACAAGCTTGCTGAAGCGCATTTTATCTCCGGCCCGGCGGTCGTACCCAACCTGGAAGCTGATAAAGCCTGGCGAGAGCAGGCCGGGGAGATAAGGACTAAGTTTGAGCCCTTACTAAATCAGGAAAAAACAAAATTGTTGGCCGAGTAATTTGTGTTGATACGTATTACGCGCTTGGGAAGGGTACATTGCGAAGGTTTTAAACTATAAAACCCATTTTACGCTTTGGTTTGAAAATATTTAAGATTAACAGAAGATATATGCAATAATTAACGGTTGTCCCTTCATAGCCGGTACCCGTAACAAAATGATGATTGACTCATAGAGGTGCAAAGGGTCATTATCTGTCTGATATTTCTATCAAATGTGTCAACTTGATAGAGATGGCAAAAATCGAATATTGATATGTCAAAATGAGTAGCTCATTTTGATTATTGAATACTTACTTCACGGTGAAAGCGTTTCTTAAGATGTTCTGTCACCGATACTGATATCATTACACTGTGTAAGACGCACCATGCTATAACGAGTAACGAAAGAATTATGTATTCAGTGTAATCTATTGGTTCCATAGCAACGAATTATCGCGTAAACGCTAACAAATCTCCAGAGCAATCAGAGTGACGTCATCATGAGTTAGTTCTTTTTGAGCATATTGAATCAATGTTTTGAGGACTACCGATTTAAGTTCAGACAGAGGGGCTGCCGCATTTGCATCAAGTACATCTTTAAGGCGCATTAATCCAAAGCTTTCACCCACGGGGCTGGGTGTCTCAATTATGCCATCAGTATAAACAAAGATCCGGTCGCCGGGACTCATCGAAATCGTGAGCTGTCCATAGAGCGCATCCAAATCGACAGCAAGGGGGATGTTTAGAGGAAAACCATCACTTTGGCCTTTACGACCGGGCGGTCTTGCATAGGACCAAGCTTTGTCGCTCGCTCGCCTATAAAGAACAGGGGGGTGACCGGCATAAGATACTCTCGCTTCACTCTCATGGGTGTAATACGCGACAACTGCCGCGGTAGTCATGGCATCCAGGCTGCGGCTGCTAATTCGTTGGTTAACTTCGCCCAGAATGACTCGACTGTCTGGCTCTCACATGTGAGCTTTTAAAGCGTCATAGACGTACTGGCTGATTTCCGAAACCGCCTTGCCGTGACCGGTAACATCTGCGATAGCCAGTCGAGTAATGGTGTCGCCTTTGCAGACTCCAAAATAGTAGATGTCACCACCTATGCCCCCTTCACTGGATGCAGAGTAGATAGAACCGATGACTTTCCCGGCAGAAACCTCTATATCTCGATTACGGATGCCTCCCCAGAGGTCCTTACACTCAAGCCTTCCATGTGAATTAGCAATTGAGAATTGTGAATCTTTCTCGTGCATTTGCAAACTCCTTTCCCATAATAAAGTTGCTAAAGCGGATTAAGACGTTTCCTATCTCAGCGAAAATAGACCTGATTATTCTGACTTATCCGAGCTGTATTATCAATATTGCGAATATAAAATTTTCGGGCATGTTGCGCCTTACCCTATGGTTATCTGCTCTGCAGCGCTGCCGACTTCGGCCGCTTTAAACCAGTGAGTGGTTTTCAGGCAGATTTTGACCAGCATCAGCATCACCGGAACCTCGATCAACACCCCCACCACAGTTGCCAGAGCCGCACCTGATGATAAGCCGAAGAGCATCGTGGAAGTGGCAATAGCCACCTCGAAGTGATTGGAGGCCCCGATCATAGCCGCCGGTGCGGCATCCACGTAACGCAGTTTCAGTAGCCTCGCCAGACCGTACCCCAGCCAGAAAATCAGCATGGTCTGGATGAAGAGCGGAATGGCAATCCAAAGGATGGTCAGCGGGTTGCCGATGATCACCTCACCCTTGAATGAAAACAGCAGCACCAGGGTGATAAGCAGAGCGATAATCGTAATCGGGGTGAGCACATGCAAAAACTTTTCTTTGAACCATGTTTCACCCTTGGCGACAATGAGCCACTTGCGGGAAAGATAACCGGCCACCAGGGGCAGGGCAACGTAGATGCCGATAGACAGCAGCAAGGCCTGCCATGGCACCGGAAGGCGTCCCACGCCAAGCAGAAATCCACCCAAAACACCATAGAGTAAAAGCATGGTCAACGAGTTAATGGCCACCATCACCAGGGTCAAGCCGTCGTTACCGCGAGACAGGTAGCCCCACACCAGCACCATGGCCGTGCAAGGTGCAATACCCAGTAGAATACATCCTGCCAGATAGCTGCGCCATAAAGGAACCTCCAGCATTTTCAAACTGTCAACCAGGACCACCGTTCCAGCACCATGGGTGGCTCCCACCGGCAGGTCCAGACCGAAGGGCATCTTGACCAGATCTACGGCCTCAGGCCCTATGAAATGATAAAACAGCGTACCAAGGAAAAAAATAGCAATGCCATACATGGTAAAGGGTTTGATAGCCCAGTTGACAAACAGGGTAAGAAACACCGGCTTTCCGCTTTTGCCGGCCTTGATGACTTCGCTGAAATCGATCTTGACCATGATGGGATACATCATGAAAAACAGGCAGATGGCGATTGGAATAGACACCACCGGTGCCCCATTGACGTTAAGGGCCATGCCATCTAAATATTGCGCCACGCCGGGGGCAATTTTGCCAAGAAGGATACCTGCGACAATGCACAATATCACCCAAAGCGAAAGAAAGCGCTCGAAAATACTGGTCATTTTCCGTTCATTGTTTTGAATTGCTTCATTGCTCATTGCATGTCACTCCTATTGAATCAACTTAGATTTCGGGGTTTCCGCATAGCAGGACTCAATGTCGTCGCAGTTTCTTCAGTTCTCGTTGGCTTCCCTTTTCAGCCTCCCGAGAATCCTGTGTGCTTCGTCCCGCAAGACATTGATCGCATTCTTATTGTCATGCACCGTGATAAATTTTCAATATACCGCATCAGGATAATATTAGCGGATTAATTATAAAATACACACCCAATAGAACAATTACTACACCGGCCGCACGCCGAAACCAGGTGCCGGCTCCTTGCCAGGCGCTGTTTTCCATTAATTTTCGAATGGTGGCAGTCGAACTGCCTGCTAATACAAGGGGGAAGCAGTGTCCCATGGCAAACAGAAGAATAAACAGAATGCCGGTGGTAACTTTTTGCTGGATGGTTATGACCGCTAAAATTGGGGCGATGAAACCAAATGTGCAGGAACCCGAAAGAACTCCGTAAGCCAGGCCAAGCAGGAAAGCCCCTGATAAACCCTTCAGATTCAATCGATACAGCAAACTGCCCGACACGGAGCATTTTTCAACCCCCAGGATCCCCAATGCCACCCAGATCAAAACGCCTCCCACAAAGATTTGCCAGAAATTCCCAACATCTCCCAGCATCCGTCCCAGCAAGGCGCAAACGATACCGATGAGAGCAATGCTGATGAACAGGCCCAGGGCAAACAGAGATGAATAAACACCGGCCTGCTTTGGGTTTAAGGTCTGGTCCTGACCACCGACATAGGCGACGATCAGGGGGATGGAGGCAAGATGACAAGGGCTAAACAGCACACTGATCATACCCCAGGTAAAACACCCCACACCAGCGATAGCGGTCCCGCTGACCATCCATTCATTTACAGTTAAAAATATGGCTTCGAGCAAACTACTCAACTCCCATTTTCTTCAGCTGGTTGATAATTGCCTTTTCATCCATGAATCCGACATGACGATATGTTTCTTTGCCATCTTCATTAAAGAATATCTGTGTCGGGATAGTCCGGATTCCGAACCGTCTCGCCTGTTCATTGTATTTCCATACATCGATGAATACAATGGCAGCCTTGCCTTCAAACTGCTTTTCCATTTTCGCCAAGATTGGTGCCATCATCTTGCATGGAATGCATTTTTTTGCCCCGAGATCAATCATCGTGACCATCCCCTTGACCGGCACGTCACTGAATTTTGCCACATCGGCTTTAGTCGCAGGCGGGCCAATCAAGACAGCAAGGCCTGACAAAATAAGAAAGATAGTGAATTTTCGAAACATGGTCACGATCGATACTCCTTCCGTTTGTATTACACCGGTAATGTGGCAGGCTGGTAATACATAGTGTCTTTTATCCACAGCAGCTTTCAGCACCGCCAATGGGTATTTATTGGCCGATCCAGGATTTTATTTCTTCTTTTTTCGGGATCTTACCCACACTTTTAACATCGCCATCGACAACCACCGCCGGCGTTCCAAATACGCCATAACCGGCAATTTCCATGGTATCCGTAATTTTTTCGATTTGAGCGTCCACGCCCGCTTCCGCCACCGCTTCTTTGACGACTTTTTCAGTTTGCTGACATTTAGGACAACCGGGTCCTAACACTTTAATTTCCATGATGGTTTCCTCCCTGGTAACAAATTTATTCTGAGTTAACTTATGGTTGAATTGTTATTTGGCAGTTTTTGCGAATGCGTCCTGCAGCCATACCTACTTTTATAATTTCGTACCGACCACGGTCATGGTCGTCAGGCGAAGAAATGACCGAAGATCATTCCGCTGATGGTGGCCATCACCACCACCAGGCCCACAAATGCCGCCGTCTTTTTAGTGCCCATGACACTGCGGATGACCAGCATGTTGGGCAGGCTCAGGGCCGGGCCGGCCAGCAGCAGCGCCAGGGCGGGTCCCTTGCCCATGCCGGCGCCCAAAAGTCCTTGCAAAATCGGCACCTCGGTCAGGGTGGCGAAATACATGAAAGCACCCACCACCGAGGCAAACAGGTTGGCCCACAGGGAATTGCCGCCCACCAGGCCGCTAATCCATTGGGAGGGGATCAGCCCTTCAGAACCGGGACGTCCCAGCAACAGCCCGGCCACCAAAACCCCGGCAAACAGCAAGGGCATAATTTGTTTGGCAAAATCCCAGCTTGACAGAAACCAGGATTCAGTTTCGCCCCGGGTGGTAGTCGTCAACACCACCAGGGCAATGATGCCGGCCGAAAAGCCAATCAGTGGCTCGTAGGGGAAGACAAATGCCAGGGCCAGAACGCCAGCGGCGGCCATGACAACTTTATAAGCCTTTACGCGGAACCATTTTACCAGCAGTGCACCCAGGACAATCGCAAAAAAACCGGTCAATAACCATTTAACACTATAAATCGCGTGCCACAGTCCAACCGGCTCGGCTGGTTTGCCCCAGGTAGCAGACACCAGAATGCCCACCATGACCGCGAAATAAATCACATTCTGCCACAGCGGCCGCTCCACTTCCGGCTCAGGCATGTGCAGGGCGGCTTCCGCCTTGGCCTGTTCTTCTTTGCGAAACATCAGGTGCATGATTAGTCCAATGACGATACTGAACACCACCGCTCCCACTGCTCTGGCCAGGCCGATCTCAGGGCCAAGGATCCGGGCGGTGAGCACGATCGCCAGTACATTGATGGCCGGTCCGGAATACAAAAACGCTATCGCCGGACCCAGTC
>JAQYWI010000313.1 GCA_030145015.1 Desulfobacterales bacterium | reverse complement strand
CGTGAGCATTTAAATTCGCGGGGCAACGCAGCCATTGGGCCTCAGATGGGGTTTTGAAACCACTTCTAACACTTTCGGGTAACGGCAATATTTTTTTGCTGTCATCAGTCTTTAAATTCTATAAACAGGTTTGCATCCTCACCGTCGATTTCCGGTCTGTTCTTCATCCAGTTTAAAATCCGGCATCCGTCCGATTCACCGTCGGGCGTCGAGCAACTGATGTAGGGCATAATCGGATCACCGGCAATAGATTTGTAGTATAGTACGCGCGCGCGATCGCTGGGGAATTCTTCCAGTTCTAAAAGATGAACAATATAGATAGAACTGTCGCCTTCAAATAAATCGCTGTTTTCTCTGGAATTGACGATACGTTCTTTAAAACGCTCAACAGCCGCCTCATCGTTTTCAGCCTCGACAATCAGGTTGAACTCCCCATGCCTTCGCTCTGATTCTTTTGCCTTTTGCTGATTGGTCATATGTAAGAACTTACCGATATAGAGCATCATCTACCCTTTCTTGTTTTAACCGGTTACATCAATACGCCGCCCCTTCAACCGGCAACCTTTCCCCTAACCGGCATGCATCTTAAACCTTCCGAATCGTTTTGTCCATATCATATAATTAAAGTCGAAAGACTTTAATTATATTTATTCCAGAAGGATCGTCTCACCGTGTTTAAGAACCAAAAAGTCTTGCTCGGGAATTTTATTTTGCTGCAAAGCGGTGGCCAGTCGCCTGGGCGGCTCATCCAGTGGTTCATCCGTTAAAATGAACGTGCCCCAGTGAATGGCCATTGATTTTCGGGATTGGATGTCTCTATGAATCTGCACCGCCTCTTCCGGATCCACATGATGCTTGCGCATAAACCAGCGCGGCTCGTAGGCACCAATCGGTATGGCTGCCAGATCAAAAGGGCCCAGTTTATTTCCGATTTCTTTGAAATGAGCTGTATAACCGGTATCGCCGACAAAAATGAAACGAAACCTATCGGACTTGATCACCCAGCCGGCCCAAAGCGTTTTGTTGCGGGAAAAGATACTGCGTTTGCTCCAGTGCTGGACCGGTACCGCCAGGATGTCAAGATTTCCGTCTTGTTGCCGGTCCCACCAATCCAGCTCGATAACCTGATCAATCTCACGGATTGCGAACCAACTTTTTAGGCCCAACGGCACATAGAAGCGCGTCTTTTCTCCGCCGGGACGCCGGCGTAATTTCATAATTGTTTGCTCATCAAGCGCATCATAATGATCATGGGAAATGACAACGATATCGATCGGCGGCAGGTCTTCGAATGCCAGCCCCAAAGGCGCCACTCTTTCCGGGCCGGCCCACTGGACCGGTGATGTGCGTTTGGAAAAATGAGGATCCGTAAGAATATTGTAACCCTCCATCTGCAGCAATACGGTCGCATGCCCGATCCAGGTTGCGGTGTTTTGATCTCGATTTTGCTTTAAGAAGTCCGGATTGTTCTTCGCCAAGGGGAAATTATAGCTTTCGGGGCCCGGAATTTCTTTATTTGCGCGTTGGCGGCGCCATTTTAACAAATCCCAAAAGCTATTTTCTTCATACCCGTGGACATTTTCAAATCCGCTTTGGGTGTGATGGGGTTTATCCGCTGAAGGGGTGTGAGCCGCGCAGTTTAAGGCCGACAGGCAGATCAAGCATACCGTCATAAATTTAAACCCGTAAAATATATTGAACATAAAGATACCATTACCTTTACCGATAAGCTATCCCGAAATTAGCAGTTCATCTTCAAAGACAGAGAAAAAAGTTCCAAAGGTGCTGTAAAGCTAGAAGTGCCTAAAATGAGCTAAAATGCCTAAAGTTGATGAATTCCACCCGTCGAGAGCCTCCCGTCGAGAGCCTCTGGGTCGAACGACTGGGTCGAACGATCATATTTATAATAAAAGATAGAGCGCCACGCGGCGCGAGCGAAACCATAATTTTAGGCATTTTAGATTATTTTTAATTTTAGCTCATTTGTTATTGTAAGCACTTTTTATAGGTTCAAAACTTTACCATTGGGTGTTTTAAATGAATTTTTGAGTTAGCTTATAGTATGTTATTTTACCCCGGAATTCACAACCGAGCTCCACAATACTTGCAAAATTTAGCGTCATTATCGTGTCCTTCGGCGCTGCATTCCAGACAGGCCTGAGTTGAAACTTTTCTGCCAAAGGCCTGTGCCAATTCGACCGTTACGATTCCGGTCGGAACTGCAATGATCCCATAACCGATAATCATAATCAGAGCTGAGAGCGCCTGCCCAAGATTGGTCTTGGGCGATATGTCTCCATAACCGACGGTTGTCAGTGTCACAATCGACCAGTAAATGCTTTTCGGTATGCTGGTGAAACCGTCCTTGGGGTCTTCGATGAGATAAATCAAGGAACCGAAGATGATGACCAGTATCAACACGACCAATAAAAATACGATAATTTTACGTCGACTGGCTCGCAATGCCTGCATCAGCAAACGGGCCTCGCCCAGATACTGCACCAGTTTTAAAATCCGAAAAATTCGCAGGACCCGCAATAACCGGATAATCAGAAAATACTGGGCGCCCGGAATAAAGATACTCAGATAGGTCGGCAAAATCGCTAAAAGGTCGACAACACCGAAGAAGCTGGTTGCATAGGCAAGCGGCCTTCCAACGCTGAGCAATCGCAACAGGTATTCGGCGGTGAATAAAATCGTAAAAAGCCATTCTCCGGCCAATAAAACCTGGCCGAATGTTTTTTGGATGGCGCTGACACTATCGAGCATCACCAGCACAACGCTCACCAATATGGACACTATCAATAAAACATCAAACCATTTGCCGGCCGGCGTGTCGGCCTCAAAGATAACCTCGTGAAGTTTAAACCGCCAGCGGCTTCGAGAATCATTTGCGTTCATTGCTGTTTTACCTTATACCCTCTTTTCTGTAACAGATCGACGACGCTTTCCGGCCCCACCAGATGGCCGGCGCCCACAACAAAGAGAACATTTTTGTTTTCCCGCATTAAAACTTCAATTTCTTCAACCCATTTCTTATTTCTCTGAATCAGGAGGCGATCATGGATGTCCGGATAATCCTTAAAGCTTCTAAATAAAAGTTCGTGCAGGCCTTTCGCATTACCGGCTTTCCAAAATTTAACCAGATCAGCAGCCAGCTCGTTGACAACCTCCAGGTCTTTTAAGGTCTGATTTAAGAAAGCGATTTGATCTTTCTTGACCATTTTACCCAATAAGTTTAACTGAAACTCCGCCGGTTCCAGAAAACCGATTTCCTTTGCATCTGTTCTGGCTTTATTAAAAAAGTGGACATCAAGGCCATAAAGGGGGCTAAAGCCCATCCGCTGGAGTTCCAGGGTTGTCAGGGTCAGCGCTATAAACCAGGGTTTGAACCGGGCAAATTGTTCCAGCGGCAATCCCAGTGCGCTCATCTTCTTTTCGAGCAGCTGCCGCGTGCGTCCATCAAGATCCTGGAGCAGGTTTGAGCCTTCCGGGTACAAGCCCAGCTGCAGCAGTTTAGCCTGCATGGCCGGTTCTTGCAGGGCGGCGATATCGGTTTCAAACACAATCTTGCGGCTGTCGGCATAGGCGCTTCCGATGGCAGCGGCTAAGGGATAAGAGTCTTGCTTGAGAAGATGCAGCGAGCCAAGTAAGTAAAATTTATTCGACTGGGTTTCAATGGACCACAGAGAGCTCTTGTGGGTCTGCTGGACGGCAGTTGACTTGGCATGTAAACCGGGATTCGTTGTAAAGAAAAATGTCAGCAGGAAAGAAACAAACAAAACCAAACCTAGTGCAGATTTAACAAAATGTCTTCTGGCCATGAGGCCCCCTTTCGAAAAAGGATTAACTCATCAAGAAAGCACCCCGGTTAAAGATTCTTCGCCACAGTTAAATTTCCTGCGCCCCGGTAAAATAGGTTCTGAATTTCACCGGGCAAACAGTTAACTGAACAAAAGAATAATAATTATACCGGGGTGGTTTCGTAATACGCTTTTTTATTTTCCAGAATACAAGAAAAATGTTTTCTTTATGTTCCAAAACGGTTAGTCGTGTGCGGACGAAATTTCAAGCTGCGGCGGAACCCGATCACATTTCTTCAATTTATCCAGCAACGTTTCAGAATTTGAAATGAATGCCAGGCAATGGGGGTATTGTCGTAGAAGGTCAAATGACTTCATCGCCAAGCTTTTAGCCGCCTGCTCGTGGTGCTGTTCCAGATGAACATAAACACCGGCGGCTTTGATCAGTCCTTTTAACATCTGCCGCCGGTCTCCGGTTGCAGACTTCCAAAGTGTTTCTAAATGATCATGAAACTCAAAAAAAAGGCTTTGGTTCCAGATGACCACCGCCTGCTGCAGCGGATCATCGAGCCGGTATTCTCGAATCGTGTCGAACACAAGATCGTAACGCTGAAGACGAATGTCAATATAATTGGCGTACTGCGCCGACAGTTTTTGCGATCGCCACTTGCGAGCTTCAATTAAATATCCGGCCGGGTCCATTGCGGCCAATGCAGCCGCAAACGATTCCGAAAGTGCATTGCGAATATCCCGCGCCGTACGATCCGTAAAAGGATTAAACCTTTGGGGGTTTTTTATTC
>JAQYWI010000129.1 GCA_030145015.1 Desulfobacterales bacterium | reverse complement strand
CAAGGCTAACAAGCGATAAATTATTTTATAAAATAAGCGTTTCAAATTTTAAAAAAGGGTCAGCTTGTTTTTTTTAATGAATTCTACCCGTCGAGAGCTTCCCTTCAAGAGCCATAGGGTCTAACGACTGGGTCGAATGATCAAATTTAATATAAAAGATGGAGCGCAGCGACACCATAACTTTAGGCATTTTAGCTCATTTTAGGCATTTTAGGCACTTCTAACTTTAGAGCAACGATGGAACTTTTTTTCTCCGTCTTCGTAGATAAAACGCTATTTTTGATATAAGTCAATGTAAAGCGCGTATTTATCCGTTAGATTAGGATCATAATCGGCCATTGAAAACGATCGATGGACAATGGCCTCTGAGTGAACTTATCAAAAGGAAATAATCATGAAATGTCCTGGACAAGATACGCTATACTGGAAACCTGGGGCAATTTTTGAAGCCAAGTGTCCGAAGTGCGGCAACGCCGTTGAGTTTTTCAAAGACGACACCAGCCGCAAATGCGATAAATGCGGCCATCGCTTTGTGAATCCGGATATGGATTTTGGCTGTGCGGCCTACTGTCCGTATGCCGATCAGTGTATCGGAGACCTGCCGCCGGAACTCATCGCGCAAAAAGAAGATCTGCTCAAGGATCGTGTGGCCATTGAAATGAAGCGTTATTTTAAAAATGATTTTAAACGCATCGGTCATGCCACCCGGGTAGCCCGTTACGCTGAGCGGATCGGTAAAAAGGAAAAAGGCATGCTGGCCGTCATATTATCGGCCGCATATTTGCACGATATCGGCATTCATGAGGCTGAGAAAAAGCATGACAGCACGGCCGCCAAATTTCAGGAAACAGAAGGGCCGCCCATCGCCAGGTCCATATTGGAGAAACTGGGCGCCAAAGAAGAATTAATCAATGAGGTTTGTGATATCATCGGGCACCACCATCACCCGCATTCCGACGACAGCATAAATTTCAAGGTCGTCTACGATTCCGATCTTCTGGAAAATATAGATGAAAAGCAAAAAAAAGCACCCCGGAGCAAAGAAAAAATTGAGAGCCTGATCGAAAAATCTTTTCTGACCGACAGCGGGCGCGAAGCGGCCAGAGAGGTCCTGCTGGGTGCATAAAGAAAATTTTTGAAAGCAAGCCATTTTCGAATCGAACGCATTAATTAACAAATTAACCCCAGATCAAAAAAAGCATGAAGAGGAGTAACCCATGAAACCCATACGTAAGATTATAGAAATTGACGAAGAACTCTGTGACGGATGCGGCACCTGTGTGCCGTCCTGTGCCGAGGGCGCATTGCAAATAATAGATGGCAAAGCCCGTGTGATCGCCGACCTTTATTGCGACGGACTGGGGGCCTGCCTGGGAGAATGCCCCCTGGGCGCCCTTCAAATCGTTGAGCGCGAGGCCGACGAATTCGATGAAGAAGCCGTTGAAGAACATCTGGCCAAACAAAAGCAAAATGAAATTGTCCAGGAAGTTCCGGCTTTTTCCGGCGGATGTCCGTCCGCCGGGCTGCAAGCGTTTGCATCGCCGGAGCCGGCAACCGCTCCCGGTCCCCAAGCTGATTTATCAGGCTCGGATGCAGCGGACTTAACGCAATCCGCTCTTTCCCATTGGCCGGTTCAAATCATGCTGGTCCCACCGACAGCACCGTTTTTAAAAGGTGCCGATCTGCTGGTTCTGGCTGATTGCGTCCCGGTGGCATTTCCCACGGTGCATCGAGACTTTATCAAAGGCAAGGCCGTAATGATGGGATGCCCCAAGCTCGATGATGCCCAGCATTACATCGAAAAATTCGCCCAGATCTGCAAACAATCGGGTATCAAAAGTATCACATCGGTCATCATGGAAGTTCCATGCTGTGGCGGCCTTCCAATGATTGTGAAAAAAGGCATGGAAATGTCCGGTGTCAATATACCGATGGAAGAAGTGGTGATTAGTACCAGAGGCAAAATCTTACAGCGAACCCAAGTGATGGCCGCTTAAATCAAAAATAGGCTTAAGGCGCAAGGCTTAGGGCTCAAGGCAAAAAAGGGGAAAATCATTTTTTAACCTTAGGCCTTGGGCCCTGCGCTTTAAAACATATTCTACCTCCCCCATTCCGAAATCTACATTCAAAAGCCCTGTTTTAAATCCGCAATCCAAAATCGACTTTCCTGTCTTATGAGACAATTGTGTGTCAAAAATTATTCTGAGACCGTATTGCATTGTCATTTTTATTATGATATCCAGACATTATCTTTGCAACGCACTGATATTTTGTTAAATCATCGTCGTTTCATGTATCGCGAAGATAGGGCGTACCGGCTGGTTCAACATGTGCAAAATTGTGGGGTTTTTGCGCTAAACCGCTGATATTCGCCCATCTATCCAGGTTGGCCTGCAGAGGGGATCTTTGTTTTTTTCCTGGCACAGAATTTGAAAACTTTTGTTTGCAGTTTTAAAAGCGCTGTCCATTTTCCCTCCCGAGGGAAGATGAGATTTCAAATTCAGCCGGGGGAGACAAATCTGTGAAACCCTGCAATTTGCATATTATAAAGACCTTAAAACTGGCGGAAGAGATGATGGATTTGGCAGACCAGGGAGATGCCGATCGGGAAGATAATGGTTGCGGAATTCTCTACGGCGTTTTGCGGGATTCTGCCTACAAATTAAAGAAACTGGCCGAAGAAGAAAAGCGAAATCATATTGTCAAAGGCCGGTGGCAAGAACAGCAATAATCCATCCAGCTCATTTAATCATTAATCTAAAAAGTGAGGGAGGAACATTAATGGGAAATTTAAAGGGGACTCAGACTGAAAAAAACATCCTGACGGCCTTTGCCGGCGAGTCTCAGGCACGCAACCGGTATACCTATTTTGCCAGCCAGGCAAAAAAGGATGGCTATGTGCAAATTTCGGAAATTTTCACGGAAACCGCCAATCAGGAAAAAGAACACGCCAAAAGATTATTTAAATTATTGGAGGGCGGTGAAGTTGAAGTTACCGCAGCATTTCCGGCCGGGGTTATCGGCACCACGCCGGATAATCTCAAAGAGTCCGCTGCCGGCGAAAATTATGAATACACCGATATGTATCCCGGATTTGCAAAAACAGCTGTAGAAGAAGGACTTGAAGAAATCGCCGAAATATTTACAGCGATCGCCGTGGCTGAAAAACAGCACGAAAAGCGTTATCTGGCGCTGGCGGCCAATATCGCCAACAATACGGTTTTTAAAAAGGACACATCGGTTGTGTGGCGCTGCCGAAACTGCGGTTATCTGCATGAAGGCGACAGTGCGCTGGAGGAATGCCCCGCATGCGACCATCCGCAAGCGCATTTTGAGCTGCTCGGTGAAAACTGGTAGGAACGTCAAATAGTTAATTAGTCAAATAGTTAATTGGTGTATAAACAGATCCCATGAAAAATTTTCACCCATTTAACCAATCAACTATTCAACCAAATACGAAACACGAAAGGAGAATACAATGGCGGAAAGATTGGAAGTTTATAAATGCGAGGCCTGTGGTAATATTGTCGAGGTTCTGCACGGCGGCGGTGGTGAACTGGTGTGCTGCGGGGAACCCATGGTGCAGCTGGTTGAAAATACCGTTGACGCGGCCAAAGAAAAACATGTCCCGGTTGTTGAAAAAGTCGACGGCGGTGTTAAGGTAAAAGTAGGCGAGGTTCCGCATCCCATGGAGGAAAAACACTATATTGAATGGATTGAAATTATCGCAGACGGCAAAGCCGACCGTCAGTTTCTCAATCCCGGCGAAGCGCCTGAAGCCGTGTTTAAGGTTGAATCAGAAAATGTCATTGCTCGCGAATATTGCAATCTTCACGGTCTGTGGAAAGGATAACGGCCATGTTAACAGAAAATATGCAAAAAGCACTAAACGGCCAGCTGAATGCGGAGCTTTATTCTTCTTACCTGTATCTGTCAATGAATGCCTATTTTAAATCGGTTAATCTGGATGGCTTTGCCAACTGGATGCATTACCAGGCACAGGAGGAACTGGAACACTCCCTGAAGTTTTATGACTTTATCCTCCAACGCGCCGGAACGGTTCAATTGCAGCAGATAGATGCCCCGCCAAGCGAATGGAGCTCTCCTTTGGCGGTCTTCGAGGCCACCCTGGAACATGAACAGAAGGTCACCGGCTTAATTAATGGTCTGGTGGATGTCGCCCATGAAGAACGCGATCATGCCACTAATATTTTCCTGCAGTGGTTTGTTTCCGAACAGGTCGAAGAAGAAGAAAGTGTCGGCGGCGTTTTAGAACAACTAAAGCTTATGGGAGATGCTAGCGGCGGTCTGTTTATGATCGATCGTGAGTTGGCCAAGCGCAGTCCGTCTGGAGGATCTGAAGAAGCGAACTATAAATAAGTGCTTCTGGTTTATTGCTTCTAAGGTGTCAGGTGTCAGTGTTCAGGTTTCAGCCCTGCCAATTCTGACACCTGAAACCTGAAACCTTAAACCTGAGTAACTAGCAACCAGGAGCAAGAAGTAAAGACCAAAAACAAGAAACAACTGACAGCAAACAGAAATTCCAAGGAGGTACGAAAATGCCCAGTTGGAAATGCTCAAATTGTGGGTATACTTTTGATGCCGATGCCCACCCCAACGAGTGCCCATCCTGCCATGAGAAATGTGAATTTTTAGACAACACCTGCTACACACCGGATTGTGCGGCTGAGGGCACTGATGACAGAATTGCCACTCCCAAAAAATGATTTTGACCGCTGGCATTTGCCTGAAAGTCATTTTGTGGATACAGCAAACATGCTGATGGGGAGAGAACCATGGCAAAAGTTCTAATCGTGTATGCCACACGAACGGGAGAAACCCGGCAAATTGCGGATCTGATTGCCGAAGGAATTCGATTTTCAGGCCACGAAGCCGAAGTGGCAGAAGCCAAAAACATCAAAAACGAAGCCGATCTTGAAGGCTTTGATGCCTATGCGTTCGGGTCATCTACCTATCACGGTGAAATGCTGCAGGCCATGAAGACTTTTCTTTTTACGGCTGAAAAAGCAAACCTTGAGGGCAAGCCCGGCGGTGCTTTTGGGTCCTTCGGATGGAGCGGAGAAGCCAACGATCGAATTTTCGATACAATGAAACACATTTTAAAAATGGATATGGTAGGAGATACCCTGCGTTTAAAATCAAGCTCTCTCGGCGGCGGCTTGCAAATGGCTCAGGACTATGGGCGTGAAATCGCAAAAAAGCTTGGGTCTAAAAAGAGCTAAAAATGGAAAGTGAACGTTTATTCACCACAGAGCTCGCGGACCTGCCCGCCATCGCGAGCCGCTCAGGCAAGGCAGGCGGAGCACACAGAGAAATTTATTTAAGATAAAATTTTAAACCGGCTTTTATAATGCGGTGACTCGCTGCGGTCTCTGTGCTCTCTGTGGTAAAATACTTAAAAATTAAGACGGAGGAAAATATGGCCGATAATACGTCTACACCACAACATTGCCCGGGGTATGCAAACTTTAAAACCCTCAAAGCATTTACATGCAAATGTCCCAAATGCGGAGAGGCCAAAGAAATCTTTTCAGATGAATTCGATCGTCCGCACACCTGCTCGAAGTGCGACGAACCCATCGACTTTTCGCAATGCCAACTGGAAGGCGAAGGTAAAAGCATTTCGCCACGCTAACGGATCGCAGCTGAATAGACAACTAACAGAATTCCAACCCGCCTAAGGCGCGAATAGCCGAATCCTTGCGGCAATGGCCAAAGAATGCTGCGATGTCGAATGGGGAATCGTTGATGCAACCAAGAATCTTTCTACTGCTTTGTGCTGGAATCCTGATGTTCGCCGCAGGTTCGGCTGCGACCAGCAGCATTACCACTGAAAATAAGGGTGCTGCCAAAATTGAACTTCCCGGTGGCACAAGGGGACTTGTTCCGTTTCCTCATCACCAGCACCAGGATAGGCTGGGCGACTGTGAGATCTGCCATTCTATATTCCCGCAAAAAGCCGGCATTATCAAAGAGCTTAAAGCACAGGGCAAATTAAAAAAGAAACATGTCATGAACAAGCTATGCACTAAATGCCACCGGCAGAAGAAAAAGGAAGGCCTAAAGGGGGGCCCCACGACCTGTGCAAAATGCCATATTAAAGAAAAAAAATAAGGATCTGTTCTAATGTTGGTGCTCGGCTTTCAGGGAAGTCCGCGAAAAAAAGGAAATACATCATTTTTGCTTTCAACCTTCATGCAGGCGGCAGAATCATTAGGCGCTCAGACCCGCACTATCGAGGTGGCTCAAAAAAATATTATCCCCTGCAAAGAATATGTGGTCTGTGAAAAAAAGGGGTTCTGCCCGATCGATGATGACATCAAAACCGAAATTTACCCGTTGATCCGCCAGGCTGAAGTCGTCGTGTTGGCCAGCCCCATTTTCTTTTTTAATATGACAGCCCAGCTTAAAGCGGTTGTTGATCGCTGCCAACTGTTCTGGGCACGAAAATATAAACTCAAGTTAACCGATCCCGCAAAAAAAACCAAACGCGGGTTTCTTCTTTCTGTGGGTGCCAGCAAAGGAAAAAGTTTATTCGACGGGCTGCAGCTAACCGCCAAATATTTCTTCGATGCCATCGACGCACGCTTTGAAGGCAGTCTGACCTACCGCGAAATCGAAGGCCCCAAGGATATGTCCAAACACCCGAAGGTGCTGGCGGATGTCAAAAAAGCGGCCGCTGATCTCATCGGGCCATTGATCGGCAGAAAAAAAATATTGTTTGCCTGCCGTGAAAACGCCTGCCGCAGCCAGATGGCCGGGGCCTTTGCCCAATATCTGGCAGGGGACAAATTCGAGGTGACCAACGGCGGCAGCCAACCGGCTGATCAGGTTAATCCGGATATGATCAAGGCCATGCATGAAAAGGGGATCGATATGGCCTTTCGCGTTCCGCAAAGCATCGAGTCGGCGATTTCAAACAATGCCCCTGATTTAATTGTCACAATGGGGTGCGGGGAGGAATGTCCTCATGTGCCCGGGGCTCAGATGCTGGACTGGGATCTGCCGGACCCGGCGGGGAAGCCGCCTGATTTTATGCGCGCGGTCCGCGATGAAATCGAAAACAACGTCAAGAATCTGATTAAAGAATTAAAATAGAAAAATAAGCTTGAAAGCCGGGAGGCCTGGAAACTGGGAAGCTTGAAGGGGCGAATTATTTTTAGCTTCCAAGCATTCTGGCCGCATCGCTTTCCAGCCGCTTGGATCTTTTCGTGTTTTCGTGATCGAGCTGTAATTTTTAGTCTTTGCGGAAACCTTCTTAAATTGGGAGGATAGATGGCACTGCCGGAAGAAATGTATCAATGCCAGACCGTTAATTGCGGATTTATTTATGATCCGGACAGGGGGGACCGCCGGGGGAAAATCCCCAAGGGCATCCAGTTTAAAGACCTGCCGGACGACTGGAAATGTCCGGTGTGCGGCGCCGGTAAAAAAATGTTTAAGCCACCTGGCTGATGAAGTTTGATTAAAGTAAAGAAGCAGAAAAATTGACTTGAATCTGGCCCATGAACGGTATAGAAGAAACTGGGCATCAAATTGGACAAAAACAATCGCCGATTTTGATTTTGCGGCGGTATCGACGACTAACCAATTAACAAAAGGAGGATAAGAATGGACAGGTACGTATGTGGCATCTGTGGGTATGTTTATGACCCCGAACAGGGAGATCCGGATAATGGCGTAGCCGTCGGCACCAAGTGGGAAGATGTGCCGGATGATTGGGAATGCCCGGTATGCGGTGCTTCCAAGGCAGACTTTGAAAAAGAGTAGTCCATACATTGTCACCTGATTTTTAGACTTATACGGGTTGCCAAAAAAATGTTGCGGTACTTAAACATTTTTTTCTACAACCGTACACCCGTGCAACCGCTGATAGCGCAATTCCGCAGTTCGGAACATTATTATGGATGGCGGCAAAAACCGTATTCGATGCCCTTTTGTGCCGGCGAAATATCCGCTGACGAAAAGGGCATCAAATATTTTTAGTTGAAGGTGACCGCAGGAGAAAAAACGCCGGAAATGTATTTATTAGCCGGCAGGTGGCGTGGGGTATAAACAGAACATCACCAGACTGGAGAAGGATATGGAACCATTAGAAATTGCACCAGGAGTTTATGATGTTGGCGTTACCGACTGGAACATCAGGGATTTTCACGGATACTCGACCGATCTGGGGACAACCTATAACGCGTTTTTAATTGTCGATCAAAAAATAGCGTTGCTTGACACCGTCAAAAAGGCTTTTGCGGATCAATTGCTCGATAATATTTCCGCAATCGTAGATCCCAAAAAGATTGACTATGTCATAAGCAACCACACGGAGTTGGACCATTCCGGCGGGTTGGCTCGCGTGATGCACCGGGTTGGAGAGGACAAGCCCCTGTATTGCTCAAAAATGGGCAGCAAGAATCTGCCCCGCCATTTTTCCCACAACTGGAATTATCATCCCGTCGGGACCGGCCAGGAGCTGAGCCTGGGCAATAAAACACTGAGCTTTCTGGAAACCCGCATGGTCCATTGGCCCGACAGCATGTTTACCTATTTAAAAGAAGAAAAAATTCTTTTTTCCAGTGACGGCTTCGGCCAGCATTTTGCAGGCCCCGAGCGGTTTGACGACCAGACGGGCGATGCCATCATGATCCATGCGAAGAAGTACTTCGCCAACATTTTGCTTCTTTACGTCCCGTTAATAAAGAAATACCTTCAGAATATCATCGACTCGGGTATGGAATTTAACATGATCTGCCCCGATCATGGGGTTATCTGGCGCAAAGATCCGGCCAAGATCATTAATACCTATGCAAAATGGTGCGAACAAATACCCGAAAAGAAAGCGGTGGTGATATACGATACCATGTGGCACAGTACCGAAAAAATGGCTGAAGCCATCGCCGCCGGTATGAATAAAGAAGGGGTGCCGACCAAGCCCCTGCATTTGCGAAAATGGCACCGCAGCGAAGTCATGACCGAAGTTTTTGACGCCAAGGCAATCGTCGTGGGCGGGCCGACGCTCAACAACGGGCTGTTTCCCTCTCTGGCGGATTTTTTATGCTATATGAGGGGACTGAAACCGCTAAATAAAATCGGCGCTGCATTTGGATCCTATGGATGGAGCGGTGAGGCGGTAAAAATGATCACAAAAGAGCTTGAAGCGATGAAATTTAATATTATCGATCCGGGCCTAAAAATTCAGTATGTGCCGGACAAAGAAGGACTCGATAATTGTTATGCGTATGGCCGTAAAATTGGAAACGCAGTTAAAGAATAAAATGAACGTTCCAATCGTTGAACTCAGTGAGTGTATCGTATGCGGTGTGTGCGTGGAAACATGCCCGCAGGCATTTCGATTAAATGATGCCGGTTATATCGAAGTCATTGAATTAACGGTCTATCCTGAATCTGACGTAAATGACGCCATAAAATATTGTCCCGTCGATTGTATTTACTGGGAAAAGTAACGAATCCGATCATGAGCCGTCATCAGATCAGCAGCCGGCAGCTTAAAAAAAAAATCCGGACGCTTCTTCTGCAGAAAAATTTTGAAAGCGGGTTGGCAGAAATAGGCCGCATGCCGGCCAGAAAGGCCATTAACCCGCTTTTTTCATTTCTGTGCAGCCTGGATGAATTACTGAAATGGAGGGCGGTAACGGCCATGGGGGCAATTGTCGACCGGTTGGCCGATTCGGACATGGAATCTGCCCGGGTGATCATGCGCCGGTACATTTGGCAGCTCAACGATGAATCCGGCGGCATCGGCTGGGGATGTCCGGAGGCCATGGGCGAAATCATGGCCCGCAATGAAAATCTGGCGCAGGAGTTCTGGCGTATCCTGATTTCATATATACGGCCCGATGGAAACTTCCTTGAACATGAAATCCTTCAGCGAGGTGCCCTCTGGGGTGTCGGCCGGCTTGCGCATGCACGGCCGCAGCTTTTAAAAACTTCGGTCGATTACCTGCACCCTTACATGCAGAGCGACGATCCGTATCTGTGCGGATTGGCAGCATGGGCGGCAGGGGCGCTGCGAAATAAAAAAACCGAGGTCATACTCAACCAATTAAAGGACGACAGCGCGAAATTAAACGTCTATCTCGACGGGCATATCATAAGGCGTTCGGTGGGTGAAATATCGGAAAAGGCGCTGCAGATGGTAAAAACCGAATCACCATCATGACCCGTATAGGATGGTATGCGCTTGTCGGGTTTAGCCGTTTTAGACCTACCGTTTAAGGCTTTTTATTTTCTTCGGGACAATGCGCTTCCCACGATCAAACCCCGCCTCGCAAATCATAGCGTCCAACTTGCAAACGATAAAATGGATTATTATATTGGTTCTCCCTCGCAATGTCGGGGGAATCGGAAGTCCACTAAACCGTTTTTGAGGAAACGCTGATGAAATGGATGCCGGAAGCTGAAGAAGCGATTAAAAAAGTCCCCTTTTTTGTTCGGAAACGGGTAAGGGCACGAGTCGAAAAAGAGGCTATAGAAGCCGGCAAACAGGCAGTATCTCTGGCAGATGTCAAAGCAACCCAGGCCCGTTATCTGACCAGCATGAGTTCAGAAATCAAAGGGTACCAGATCGAGACCTGTTTCGGTCCCAGTGGATGCCCGAATCGGGCGATCGTCAGCGATCGGTTGATCGCGCAGATTGAAGCGGATGTTGCAAAAAAAGACTTGCTCGGTTTTCTGCAACAAAGCGTAAAAGGTGATTTGAAGTTTCACCATGAATTTCGAATTACGCTGGCGGACTGCCCGAATGCATGCTCCCAGCCGCAAATCAAAGACATCGGTATTATCGGCGCCTGTGCCCCCATTCTAACCCGGGAGCCATGCTCGATGTGTGAAGCCTGTGTCGAGGCCTGCCAGGAAGATGCGATCTTTCTTGATCCTGAAAAGAATGGGCCGGTCATTGATAGTGACCGATGCCTGAAATGCGGCAAGTGCATGCCGGTATGCCCTACCGGAAGCCTGGTAGAAGGCCAAAAAGGATACCGGGTACAGCTGGGGGGCAAACTCGGCCGGCATCCCCAGCTTGCCAAGGAACTCCCCGGTGTATATAGTGAGGAGCAGGTACTGCAAATCATTCAGGATTGTATTCGCTATTATAAACAGCATAGCCGGAACGGCAAACGCTTTGCTCAAATTCTGCAGCCGAAGGATTTCGATGCAATCGCCAAACGTTACCCCGGCATTTAAAGGAGGTCTTACGATATGGAGAAAAAAATATTTTCAATCCCCAGTATGTCATGCGGTCACTGTGTCAATGCCATCAAAACCGAATTAAACGAGCTCGATGGGGTTTCAACGGTGGAAGGGAACATAGAAGGCAAAAGTGTTGAGGTTGAATGGGACACGCCGGCCACCGAAGATAGCATTAAGAATAAATTAACCGAAATTAATTATCCGGCCGCCTAACGGCATTCAATTAATTCAATAATCTCAGCGGGTATACATGGGCCTAAAACTTTATATTTTAAAATCGATTCAGGCGGCCATTGCTGCCGGCAATGCCATTAATGAAGTGTACCATTCAGAAGATTTCGGAGTGGAATACAAGTCCGACAAATCGCCGTTGACCCTTGCCGATCAAAAATCCCATGAAATCATAATGAATGTGCTAAAGGAATTTGATATCCCGATCCTCAGCGAGGAAGGTAAAGACATACCTTATATGCAGCGCAAAGATTGGGAGCGCTTTTGGGTAGTAGATCCATTGGACGGCACCAAAGAATTCATCAAGCGCAACGGCGAGTTTACGGTTAACATCGCCTTAATTGAAAACAGCCGCCCGATGCTGGGCACCATTTTTGTCCCGGATAGAAACACCCTGTATTTTGCGGGGCAGGATTTTGGTGCCTATAAACTGCAAGACGGCCCTTTCAACGAAATGCTGGAAGGGCAGGCAGATTCAAAGGAAGCAGTCCATGCTTGCGTGGATCAAATAATAGGGCAATCTACAAAACTGCCTGTTATTGATCCACAGCGGGCAGCGCTGACGATTGTCGGCAGCCGCTCCCACAAAAATGCCGAACTCGAAGCCTATGTCGAAGAAAAACGCAAAGCCGTCGGCGATGTCGAGTTCATCTCGGCGGGCAGTTCATTGAAGATCTGTCTGGTTGCTGAAGGCAAAGCAGATTTATATCCCCGGTTAGGCCCTACCATGGAATGGGATACGGCTGCCGGTCAAGCCATTGCGGAATATGCCGGCGCCAGTGTCTACCAGTACGATACCTCAAAACCGCTGATTTATAATAAAGAGGATCTGCACAATCCCTGGTTTATTGTTCAAAGATAAGCATGGTCGGTGTTAGCCTATGTTCCAAGATTTGGTTTTTCGATATCCTCCATTTAGTATTTTAAATTCGAAATCCGAATATCGCCTGATTTAATAAAATTGGTCGAAACAAATACAAAATACGAATATCAAATGTTCGAAACACAAAGCCCGCTAATTTGAATACTAAAGAATCCTTTAGAATTTTGAATTTTGAACATTCGAATTTGTTTCGGATTTCGAATTTAGTGCTTCGGATTTAGTGTTAGCTTGTGAGAAAATTCTAACTTTAAAAAGCGTTAAATTGATAAACCGAGCCATATAATTTCTCTGGATAGAATATGTCTGACGATAAAATCACCCTGCCGGTAACGGGTATGACATGCGCCAATTGTGCCATGAACATCGAGCGCAGCGTAAAAAAACTGAACGGCGTATCCGATGCCCAGGTCAACTTTGCCGCCGAACAGGCGTCCATCTCCTTTGACCCCACTCAGTTGCAAGTAAAGGATGTCGTCGCAAAAATCGATGGTTCCGGATATTCGGTTCCAACGAACAAAGTAGAATTTGCGGTTACCGGCATGACCTGCACCAACTGTGCCGCCAATATTGAAAGGGCCTTAAACAAAAAGGTTTCCGGCATTGTCACCGCTACCGTAAATTTTGCCAGTGAGCGCGCCACCGTAGAATACATTCCGGGGGTTGCTACCTTGCAGGAAATGATCGCCGCCATTGAAGCCGCCGGTTACGGTGTGATTTCGCCTGAAGAAATTTCGGAAGAAGAAGATGCCGAACAAATCGCCCGTCAGGCTGAAATTCGGGAACAAACCCGCAAATTTATCGTCGGTGTTATTTTTGCGCTGCCCCTTTTTGTATGGAGCATGGCCAGAGATTTTGGTCTCATCGGAGCGTGGAGCCATGCGGCCTGGGTCAACTGGTTTTTCTGGGCGCTGGCCACCCCGGTTCAGTTTTATACGGGCTGGGATTATTATGTAAACGGGTTCAAGAGTCTTAAAAATAAAAGCGCCAACATGGATGTTCTGGTCGCCATGGGCTCTTCGGTGGCCTATTTTTATTCGCTGGCCCTGCTCATTTTCCCAGTATTAGGCCCGCATGTTTATTTTGAAACCTCGGCGGTCATCATTACCCTGATCAAACTGGGCAAAATGCTGGAATCCCGAACCAAGGGGCGCACCGGCGGAGCCATTCGCAAACTGATCGGGTTGCGACCCAAAACCGCCACCCTGGTTGAAAATGATCTTGAAAAAGAGGTCCCCATCGCCCAGGTTCAGCTGGAAAATACGGTGCTGGTCCGTCCGGGTGAACGCATCCCGGTGGACGGCATCGTCATCGAAGGCGCATCCTCGGTGGACGAGTCCATGCTCAGCGGTGAACCGCTGCCGGTGGACAAGCGCGCCGGCGATAAAGTGGTTGGCGGCACCATCAACGGGGAGGGCCTTTTAAAATTTAAAGCCGCTGCGATCGGCAAAGATACCGTCCTGGCGCAGATCATCCGGCTGGTCCAGGAAGCCCAGGGCAGCAAAGCCCCCATCCAGGCCCTGGCCGATAAGGTTGCCGCCATATTTGTACCGACCATTATCGTGTTGGCGATCGCGGTGTTTTTTATCTGGTGGGGTATCGCCGGTGAATTCGTTCCCGCCATGATCCGATTGGTGGCTGTGCTCGTCATCGCCTGCCCGTGTGCCCTGGGGCTGGCGACGCCTACCGCCATCATGGCCGGCACCGGCAAAGGTGCCGAAAGGGGCATTTTGTTCAAAAACAGTGCAGCCCTTGAGACCGCCACCAAACTCGATACCATTGTACTGGATAAAACCGGCACCATCACCATCGGCAAGCCTGCGGTGGTGGACATTATACCGATTGAGCCGGGATGCAAGACAGCGGAAGATCTTTTGAAACTGGGAGCCTCGGTTGAAAAAGGTTCGGAACATCCCCTCGGCAAGGCCATCGTCAAACATGCCGAAAGCGGAGGAATATCTCTCCTGGCTCCGCAGGAATTTAAAGCATCCGGCGGACTGGGGGTTCAAGCGCGCATCGACGGCAGTCTGGTAAGGGTGGGAAAACCCGATTGGTTTAAAGAGATCGAAATCAGCATCGCGCCGGCCGCGGACCGGATCCGGCAGCTGCAATCCCAGGGCAAAACGGTGATGGTGGTTGCAAGGGAAAACCGGCTTTGCGGCCTGATTGCCGTATCCGATGAAATCAAACCCGACTCGCCGGAAGCGATCCGTGAACTGCAGAAACAGAATCTTAAAGTGGTCATGCTAACCGGTGATAACCTGGAGACAGCTCAAACCATCGGCGACCAGGTTCATATCGACCATATCTTCTCAGAAGTGAAACCGGGAGAAAAATCTTCCAAGGTCAAAGAATTGCAGGAAAAAGGCGAACGTGTCGGGATGGTGGGCGACGGCATCAACGATGCCCCGGCCCTGGCCCAGGCCGATGTCGGGCTGGCCATCGGCACCGGCACGGACGTGGCCATTGAAACGGCCGATGTTATTCTTTCCAGCGGCAGCCTCAGCGGTGTGCCCCGCGCGATCCGATTGAGCCGGGCCACCATGAATACCATTAAACAAAATCTCTTCTGGGCTTTCGGTTACAATGTGATTTTAATTCCGGTGGCCGCCGGAATCCTGTATCCCTTCGAATCCCTGCCGAATATGCTGCGCCAGCTGCATCCTATCCTGGCCGCCCTGGCCATGGCCTTCAGCAGTGTGTCGGTCGTGACCAATAGCCTGCGCCTGTATAAAACCAAAATTAAATAGAACAAAACCGTTCACAGGTTCAGGGTTCAGGGTTAGATACCACCACTTTTGGGGTGGGCGATTTATATCAGATTACAAAACGATATCCACAAAAATCAGCGATTGTGCATACATCGCCGCTATCCATACTTGATCCGATGTGTAGACTGCATTATATAAGGGAGCGTAACCCCATTTCCAACATTAATATGAATGCATTAGAAAACAAAAAGGATTTGCCATGTCAATTTCGCTTTACTCAGGTCCACTTAACCCGGTGGACGAACACTTTATTGATAAGGCCAAATTGTTTGCCGATGAACACCTAAAGCCCTATGCAGAACAGTGGGAGCAAACCAAACAACAGCCCGAAAAAACGCTGCGGATGGCCATTTCACAATTTGCAGGTATTCGGATACCAGAAGAACTTGGCGGCAACGGCAGCTCGGCAGCCACTATTGCACGCGTTTATGAGGAATTGGCCAAGGTCGATATCGGGTTCGCCTGCGCCCTGGCTGTTCATAATATTGTGACGATTACGGCCGCTCTTATCGAGAACACATCGCTGCGCGACCGATACCTGGACAGGTTGATGTCCGGTGAGGCCATTGGCGCGTTTTTATTGACCGAACCCGATGTGGGGTCGGACGCAACATCCATCCAAACCTTGGCTACTGAGAAAAACGATAAATACATTATAAATGGAAGCAAAGCCTGGGTTACAAACGGTGTCAACGCAGACCTTTTAGCCGTTTTCGTTCAGACCATCCCGGGATCGGCGGCAAAGGGAATCGCAGGTTTTGTGATAGAGCCGGACATGCCGGGTGTTTCAGCAAAACCGGCTTACAACATGCTGGGTAATCATGCCATGGGGGTTAACGAGTTAAAATTTTCCAATTGTACTGCTGACGCCGAG
>JAQYWI010000128.1 GCA_030145015.1 Desulfobacterales bacterium | reverse complement strand
CTCTATTCCTGTCAATTTCTTTGCCTATCTTAATAAAAATCTTTACAGCCAATTCCATCTCTTTCAACTCTATTTGCTTAGTATCGGCTGCACTGTCTATTCTTTTTTCCCTCTGTGGAAAATCCGGAAAATTCAAGTTATCCTTGACAATACTTACATCTCTGTGTTAAATAGTTAGCAAATAAAAGGCTGTAATTGCCGGAGTGGTGAAATCGGCAGACGCACGGGACTCAAAATCCCGCGGGACTTAGTCCCATGGGGGTTCGATTCCCCCCTCCGGCACTATATAAAAACAAGAGGTTAGCCTTCATTGGTTAGCCTCTTTTTTTGTGCCAAGATTTGTAATTGTGGCAGATTTTGTGGCAATCGTTTTTTTGAGGTATGCTTGTTGCTTTTGTGTAGCTTGCTTTAAATCGTCACTACTCACAATATTATATCGTTCAAAAACAGATCGTGTTTTATGGCCTGATACTTTCATTGCCACACCTTCAGGTATCCCGGCCCGGACCATATTTCTTACTGCAGTTCGTCTAAGATCATGAAATATTTTGTTAATACCTGTCTTTTTCCGTGCTGATTCCCAGGCCCCACGAAAGTCCCTTATTTTATCGGTTCCGTCTCTATTGAGAAATACATAAGGGATTAGTCTTTCTTTTTTCAGCCTTAATTCCCACTGTTTTTTGAAAATTTCTATTAATTCCTCATCAAGATAGATGTCCGGCCCTCATCGTTTTTTGTCTCTCCAGGATTTAAACAAACGATACCTTGTTCAAGGTCCACCTGGCTCCAGGTTAAATTTATTATTTCCGATACCCGCCAGCCAAATATATAAGCAAAAGTAATGAATCCTTTCAAATATTCTGGCAATTCGTCTCTAATTGCTAAGAAATCGCCATGCTCAAAGAATCCTTTTCTCGCATTATTTTCTTTTAACATAGGGATATGAGGAACTCTATTTACTTTCGGAGGCGTTTGCTTTGCTCCCAGGTTAAGTAATCGTTTTAAGGCGGAAAGTTCGCGGTTAATTGTGGCATTTGCTGTGCCATCTCAGCAGTTCGTGGTGAATTTGGAGATTATCATTTAACTTCTAAAACGCATGGTAGTAAGTTGTGGATTTCACCCCTGATGCCGATTTATTGGTTTTTTGTTTTTGAAAAAATGGTTGCAGAAAATTTATATTTGAACCAGCTAATATTCATCAAGTTTTATGGATGCTTTTCAGAGATATTTAGCAGTGCGTCAATACTTAGAAAAACGGCAGGCTTCAGGTATTCCACTTGATTAAATCGATGTATAATCGGGTAGCCGGGGATTTTGCTCCCCCATCCCCTAGGTTCTAATTTTAGTCATATATTCCCTTTTATTGCTTATCCCATCCCATCATCCAACAGTTGCCAATATCGAATTTTGAGGTGATTTACAGACCCTGGGGTTCGGTTAAGCTTGAAGGCAGCCTAGAATGGTTGTTTTGTGCAGACACCAACCTCAACAATTCTTGTCCCGACCGGACAGCCCGACGAATTAAATCCGAGCTGCCAGATTTTAGCCGTGCGGTCAAAACTGGCCGTGGCCAGATAGATCCCCTCCGAGTTAAAAGCCACACCGTGCACCCTGTCAGGGTGACCGGTCAGGGTCTGCTGGGCCTGACCAGTCTCAACCTACCATATTTTGGCCGTTTTATTGTTACTAGCCGTGGCCACAAGAGAGCCATCCAGGCAAAAATCTGTGCTCACAACCCAGTTGCTGTGGAAGGCCAGGTTTGATGAAAAAACTGACGGCAGAACGCTGATAGTTGAACGCTTACCAAAGCGGTTGCACTACGCTTCATACACCTGGTAATAGTCACTCAGATACTGGATGATGTCATCAACGTTCTCCCCCATTTCCGGCAGATAGGTGGCGATTGCTGTGCGAATAGCCCGGCTAAATTCGTCAAAATTGGCCGTCTTGTTGCGCACGAACGGCTCTAGTTTTTTGATAAGCTGCCAATTGCTTTCAATATTGGCTTCTTTCATTTTCTTTTCTAGAGGGGGGGCAGAGGGATCCGAAATCTTCGGCAGAATACGGCTGACGAAGGTCACCCGGTGCATCACCCGCCAGGTAGGCGGCTTCTTATCGGTTTGCCGGGCTTGCTTTAGGGCCAGCGCATTGGGCTGATTACCCTGCAGCCAGATGGGATCGACGACCGAATTGAAGAAGGTATCGAAATTTTCATTGTTTGGTTCCAGGTAAAAGGTCATAAAGCGATAGGCATCGACCTTACCGGGCACGATAATCGGGTTACCGTCCGCATAGAGTCGTTTTAAATCTTTATTGTAAGCCTGCAAATCTCCCTGAGTGTCCAGCTTGAGATCAATCCGGAAAGAATTTTTGGATTCTTTAGTTTTGGTTTTGGTCAGGTTGATCGAACCGCCCAGCATCGCGCTGTATCCCAGGGAAACATCTACGCCCCCAACGCTAAAATCTACCCCGATTGCAGCCCCCACCTCGCCGCCAAAACTGAAGTTTCCGCCGGTGGTCTCCTGCTTCATGGCCATAGTCTCAGTCGTTTCGGAAAAGAAACCGCCATCTGCGGACCAGACATAGGTATTGACAATGTTTTGTTTACCAAGCTTGTCCGGTAAAGTATTATTGGTTTCCAGCGCGCTGACCAGACCCGTAATAGCTCCAGCGGCAACGCCTGCCTCTCCGCCGATAATACCTAACCCTGCGGAAATGGCAAGACTTTTTTTCGCGCCCATAAAGCGGGGATCCACGCTGCGGAAATAGTTGGCCAGTTCCTGCTCCTCCTTGATGATGCGGTTTTTCAGGGCGTAGGCTTCTTTCGGCTTGAAGTAACTGTGTTGGCCATAATCTCGAGCATTTGGATAATCCGGATCGAGCACTTTGCTGCCCTGCTTATCATAACCAATAACGCCGTCGAGCGTGCCTTGCTTGGTGTAGCGGGGGTTGATCGGGAAGGGGATGATATTCCAGTCTTTGGGAATATCGGGATTGGGCCGAAATTGATAGGAGACCAGGGCCAGATTATGGGCCAAACGCAGGGCAAACACATCGGCCGTTTCCGATTGGACGAGGGCGAAACCCACGTTAGCCGGTTGGTAGCGGCGGCGCATGGCACTGTTGACCTGTTTTTTTGGGTCTTCCCAGTTGCCGCTCAGCGTGATTTTAGTGCTTTTTGTCAGGTTGCGGCCGACGCCCACGGCGTTTTCACTCGACCAGCCGGCGGAAGTATCGAATTTTCCTTCCAGGCCCACCAGCACATTGACGTCGGCAATTTCCTGCGCCGTACCGATGCCCAGTGGCGCCGTGATCATCATGACAGTGGTATCCACCCCGAACTGGGTCGAGAGCCTGAAACTAGCGTTCAAACCCACGTTTTTAGAGGCCGCATAGTTATAGGTGACGTTTTCGGCTTCCACTACTTCCACCGAAGCGATCCCGGTGTAATCGGAGACGGCCGGATTCACCGGCCCGGCGGTCAGGTTTTCGCTCGGCACCGGCGGCGCGCCTTCGATATACCCCTTAAGTTCCGGATTGAACTGGACCTGGCCGATCCACTCCGTGATCAGGTTGCCCACTTTGTAACCGGTTACCAGATACCACTGCCCCTTTTTGATATAGCTATAGCAGCGCTTTAAGACGCCAATCAGATTGCCTTCGGTATCATACTGAGTGTCCCCATATTCCTGCACCCCGGGCTGGCTGTGGATTTGATCGTGGAAAGCTGTTTTTACCTCCAGCAGGGCATTCCGAACCTGGAAGGTATCGTGGGAAATCGGCGCATCGGATGGCGCAAAGGCCACCCCGGCAATGGTTAGGTCGTTGCCCCGTAAGGAATGATCTTTTAATAGATCTCCCTCTCCCTGGTCAAAGGTGTAGTAAGCCATCAGCTCTTCCTTTTCGCCTAATAGCCGCAAGAAGAGATTGTCCTGGATCTGCTCCTGCGTTCGGGCCGTGTGCCAGATGCGCAGCTCCTTTAGCGACCCCTTGAAAGCATCAGTCAAGTGCGACCCAAGTCTGAAACCTATTGGCTTCGGAGCCCGAACTTCCACCCGCTCGGTTTCCATGAAAACCCCATTCTTCAGAATTCTAAAGGTGGGGCCTGCCGGATCGGGATTTCTAACCCAGTCTGCCAGAGTGATGGAAGCGTGATTGGCGCCGGTCGCATCTTCTGCGGAATAACCCTTGTTTTCATCCAGCCGCCACCACGCGACGAGGCCGCTCTCCGTGCCGGTGATGTTTTGGCAGGTTTCAACCCGGCCCAAGGCCCGGTTCCAGATCCGCACCTCGCTGATGAAGCCCTTAAAGGGAGCTGCTTTTCGCGAAGAGGCGCGCCCGACAATCAGTTTGTCGACGTTGCTGCCGGGCTTGGACTCGTTATATTTTTCGGTGAAACCGATGCATCGCCCATAGTTTTCTCCCTCCCACTTCCAGATGTGAGCTTCAAGCAAATCCCACTCTTCTACTTCGGGCACTGTCACAGTTTTCTCCTCAATAGTTTGGGATTGATGCCGCCGCGTAACCGCGATACGGTAAAACTGTCCTGCTACAAGGGCAGAATCAAGGCCGGCTGTAAAACTGTGCTCTTTACCGTCTTCGTCCGCAAAACTGAACACTATCTGTCCCCGCCTGTTCACGTACAAGGCGTAAGCGGGATTAATTTCTCCTTTGGTCAGGATACCGCGCCGCAGTTTGAAGTCGTCCACCCGGAAAAATAGTTCGATGGTCAGGTCACCGGTCAGGTCTAGGGTGGCGTTATTGCCACAGTCGAGGAAAGCTCCTTCATCCGCAAAACGTAGGGCGTAGGCATCGTTATACACCATGGCAAAATGGTTCCAGTCTAAGAAGGGGATGACATCTTTGGTTTGAATGTAAGTTTCGCTCCACTCTCCTTCAATCTTAGAGCCGATACCGGCGGTCACAGCGTATCCCGGCAGGAAGGAGTCTGTAACGGTAGGTGTTCCGTACACGATGCCGTGATTTTTGTTTTCAGAGTTGTCGCGGGCAAGTCCCTCGTCAAAATGCCAGTAACCGACCAAATTTTCTTGGCTTCTGCGCAGGCGGTATTCTTTGTATTCATGAATTTGGTCCTCGGACCGAACAACGTTCCAGAGGCGAACCTCGCCGATGAGGCCATTGAAGTAATAACCTTGACTTTCATTACGGCCGATATTAAGAAGCTGCTTAGGCTTGCCTATCGGTCCCTCAAACGTGGGAGGATCGGGATTGTTCTTATCGTTAAGATACGTCTTTATGGTCTTCTGTAGCTCGCCGTCAAGATACGTCCGTATTTCCTTGGTTGTGTGTTCCCAAGTGAAGGCGATGTGGTGCCACTCTCGATCCTGCGGGCAGGGACTGTCCACTGTTACCTTTTCGTTGTCGCTCTGTAACTCAACCCGGATCTTTTTCTTGTATATGAATAACGAATAACCCGGATCCGACCAACCACCGCCTCTGTTGACAATGTGACCATCGCCGCCAAGGTGTTTAACCCAGGCTTCAACCGTGATGGCCTTGTCAATCTTCAGACTGTCTTGGTATGGCACTTCAACATATTGCTTGTTGGGGGCATTAAAACGGAAGGCCGATTTTTGTTGCAGCCCCAACAGGTAGCGTGAATTATCTGAAGAATGGTGTACGATTGTGGAAAAATGACCGTAAACCAACGGCTTCGGGCGTAGCCAGGCCTCCAAGGTCAGGTCGCCCTCGGCGTTCAAATCGGGTAGTTTGTCAAAATCGGGTGGTTTGTCATCTTCCTTTAGTTTCACGTCATTATTTCGGCCGTCGAACTCCATCGCGCTGCCCTGCGAGTAGGCAATCCAGTGGGTCATAGGCGAGGGGATATCGCTGCCGGTGATTTCACAGTTTTTAACGTATAGTTTAATGTCCTGGGCTTGAGAGGCATCCACGGCGAACAGCATGGAACGTTTCTCGCGGCCGCGATGATTAATGACGGTGTTGTGCTCATAGTCATAATCGGTGTACACCGGTTCTCCCACGGCTAGTTCTTTCGGGAGTTTAAGGGGGCTGATTTTTACCAGGATCCCGATGGCGTGCAGGGCCGGGTGGCCGTGCAAGGTTCCTTCACGGCAGTTGTTAGACATATCCAGCGCTTTCGGTCTCCCATCGACGTCCCGAAAACGCCAGCAGCAGGCCAGAGGCCTGGCATCAACACCAAAGAGGCCAAGGTCTAAGCTGGCTTTGACCTCTTGGGGCGTAAGCGGTTTATTGTGGATGCATATCTCGGCGATTTGACCAATGAACATCCCCGCGGTCTTATAGTCGCTGCGCGAATTTCCGACAAAAGGATTCCAGAATTCCGGACACCCTTCTGCCCGTTCTTTCTGGGAGCTGGAGATTTTCTTTCCGTCAAGATACAGACACTGCACTTCTTTTTGACTGTTAAAATCCCACACCGCTGCCAGATGATGCCAGGTGCCAACCTCAACCTCCAAAGTATCAACTTCTAGGGTATTATCTTCTTCCTCCAACCAAGGCCATCTTCTACTCTGTCTCAATTGTCTCAACCTCCAGAACAAAACAAAATCTTTATCCTTATTATCCCCCAACCTGAAGCGCAATTCGCTGTTGTGAATATCAATAAAGAAATATGTGCTCTTTGTAGATGCGTCGAAAATCGTCTGATTTTTGGTCAAGTCGGAGAATCTTAGCCACATTTCAATTGTACCGGCCTGGCGAATTAGCGGTTCAGGCAGCTCCAGATAATCATCTGCGCCATCAAACGTCAGGGCGGTTAAGGGCACCACCTCGCTGATCGGAGATTCATACGGGCCGAGGCTGAGCACTCGCCCGGGCTTGACTTGATCGGGAGCCGCAGCGCCGATTTTGACCGCCCCTACATTATCGGAAAAGGTTTCTAACAAGCGACCCAAAAAGACCCGGGTGCCCGAGCCGTTCAGAACAGAAGCAAATTCGGCTGCCGAGCGAGGTACGTGCCGCCAGATTTCGCGCAGGATTATATCCTTGTATTTTTTTTGCAGGGTCACCTTGCAGGTGTCCGCCTCCTCGTTTTCAATTCGGATGATCGTATCTTTGACCGGCCCCAGCATCCGTGGCACGAAAACGACCTGGGTATTAGCTTCTGTCGGCACTTTAAAGAGGGTGGTTTCGGTCATGGTGTCATAATAGGCCACGTAGAACTGATCATTGGCGCCTCGGAAATACAGGGCCAGTTTACCGTTGGCGCTGTCGAAAAGCAGGGGAGCGTTGTCGGGGGGAGGGGCGGTCCAGGCAAAGGTTAACAGCCCGCCCATGGTGGTTAAACCGAATGGGTCGGTATGGACCATGTGCATTTCAACCTGAACCTCCAGTTTTTCCAACGCCTTCTTTCGCGCGCTCTCCAGTTCACTGCCCTTCTTAATCAAATCATTGCTCAACTTGCTCAACTCATTCCGTTCTCCCTCAAGGTCAGGTAGATTGCCTCCAAATTCCGGATGCAGGAAGAGGAAAGGAACGCCCGGATAGACGTCGTGCATTTTTCCAGCCTCCTTCCGTTTGAATTTCCCTTCTTCGGTCAGACAGTAACTCTTGTATTGCAGCCCCTTAAAAAACTGGACGCTCTTTGCATCGCAATGAACCGCGGCGGCATCCACGCCATCAGTCCAAAGTTCAGGGAACTCACCCTCGCTGATTTTCACCGGTCCACTAAATTCTCGCGCTTTCGCATCGAACACCTTGTATTGATTGCCTTTGAAATAGTAATACTTGTTTTCAAAGGCAAAGGCTGCTTCCGTACCTGGATTTTCCCAGGCTGTCCATTTTGTAAGCCACTCCGATGTGCCCCGCTCAAGCTCAGGCTCAGATTCCGGTTCGGGTCGTGATACGCTCGGACCATCGTCCGTATTCTTAAATTCGGTCACATCGCCGTTATCGTAAACCCATCTGGCCATGGCCCGCGTTTTCTCCGCAGACGGGTTCACTTGATATCGGGGGCTGCCGCTCTGGCGCCATTTGATGGTAGTCTCGTCTTTGACGAAAACCATCTCTTCTTGGCCAGACACGCCAGGTTGGCAAAAAGCCGCATCCAGGAAAGGTTGATCCGCAGGGATATCGAGATTACCCTCTAGTTCGGAGATGAGTTTCTTCAGCCGTAATTGCTGCCCTTCCAAAACGCTGCTCTCGGTTTCAATTTCCCGGGAGTTGCGGATTCGGTCACCGGGTTTGATGTCGTCTTCAAAGGGGTTGATGTCATCAAGATAGATATTATCCGGAATCTGGGCCAGCTTGCCGTGATGAGACAAGCCAAAATCTAAGACGGCAATGTGATTCTGGGCGGATTCTGTCCCGTTCTGATTGTTCTCTGGTTCTCCAGCGCTCTCGAGGCGGGTCGCCACGGCCAGCATCACCCGGGCGTTGGTTTTTAGCGGTTTTTCCTGGGCGGTTTTCAGCAGTTTTTCCCGGGCGTCGTATCCCGTCCTGTTCCTTTTCTGTTGATAATAGAGCAAGGCCGTCATGCCGCTGACAACTTTTCTGTCCTTAAAGCGGAAGCTGGTGCGCCGAACCCCCGGATGATCCCCGACCGGGGCGTCGGATTCCTCCCAGGCCACTTCACCCTGAAGAACGCCATGGTTTGCATGTTCGGTCTGGTCATTGACGGCCTCTCCGCTGCCTTCATCAAAACGCCAGTAAAGGAGTAGCCCCGGCTCATGCCCGATCAACCGGTGATGCATATCCTCTGCGATTTCCTCTTGCAGCCGGGGTCTTGTCCAGAGGCGCACTTCATCGAGATATCCTTTGAACTTCCCGGCTGGACCGCTCCCAAAGATCAGGTTTGGTGCCGGCACCACTGGTTTGCCAATACCCGATACCGAATTGGTTTGAGTCCCATTAATATACCAGCTAAGCTTACCTTTCGCCTCCTCCTTCTCCGGTTCCCGCACTAAAGTAACATGGGACCATTTGTCTGGTTCCAGGGCAGCCCCGCTGCCGAAGGTGGCCAGGGACTTGTTCTTATCGCCATCCGGGTGGTAACGGTATTCCAAAGTCCCCCCCTGCATAATTACAATTCCGCCGGCATCATTCTCGTCTGGAATGGACACCAGGGATTGAGGGGTGTCCAATTTCTTAAGCTTAAGCCAGAATTCAATAGCCTGGTAGTTGGCATCGCTCGCGGCAAAAGGCTTGGCAAGGGTAATTAGGTCATCCTCACCGTCGAACCATAGCGCCCATTCAGCATAGCCTGCCTTGCTGAGGATAGGGACCAGTTCTCGGGGACAGTTTTGGCTAGGGTCGGCCTTGGCCGGTTCCGGGCAGTGGCCACTTTGTAATTGAAAAACTTCCGGATGATCCGGACAAGTAAAGGGTTGGCTGCCTTTCAGGTTGAAAAGACCATCAGAGGCGCGTTCGATATTAAAGGAGTCGATCAGGCCGATTTTATCGTTATAAGTAAAGATTTGCCAGCGCTGCACGCCGGCAATCTGGGTGGGCAACAGGAGCGCTGTAAACCGACCCTCTTTGAGATTGCGAATAAACTCCAATTTCTGGGTTGGCTCAAAGAAAGGCTGTTTTTCCATATCTTTGGCACCCAGCCCGTCCTTCCGGCTCTGGGGCGTATACTTATTGCGGCTGCGCTGGTAGCGCACCTCTCGCTTGGGTAGCAGGGCAGTTCCAGAGAGAATAAAACGATCGACCAGCAGCACACCTGCCTTCAAGCTTACCTCGTCATTATCCTCGTGAGATTGGCGGAAGATATACACATATTTGTTGTCCGAGAGGACCTGAATGGGAGCATCGGCCGAGAGATTAGCTGTGGTGGAGCGGAACATATCTTTCTCATTTTCCTTTATGCGAGTGCCTTCAGCTTCTGACTGGATGCTCCCCTTTTTGTAGACCGGCATAATGCGAGGATTAAACAGTCCCTCGCCAACCGTGACGATTTCTTTTGGGAATTGCAATTCCTGGGGATTATCATGCCAGTAATTGACGTCCAGCGGCCCCTTCTGCGTTTGGTTGCTTAAGTCGAGCACGGAGTAAAGAATTCTTCGGTTTTCATTTACGGCAAAAGCAATGACGGTTCCATTGTGACGAACCATGGTTGTATAATTACAAGAGGGGCCCTCTTTGGGCATTGGATAGGATTTTACAAAATTTGTAAACATTTTCTTCTCCCTTATGTTAAATACGTGATAGATGCAATGGAATATAAGTAAGTGAGTTAAAGTAATTTATTTTATTTAAAGATAAGGTTCACCGCTGCAGCCATTATTTATCTCGTCTATCCGGTTCCGGTTTTAATGCCCATTTTATCCAGATATAGGGCGATAAATTCTGAAATTGCAGCCAGATCCTCTAGATATCCCTGTTCACCATCGGAGACGTGTGTAATTTTGCCCCGCCAGGTGCTCTGGCTGGCCTCTCCGGCCTCGCAACAGATCTTAATGATGAATGAATGGATATTGGTTTTATATAAACAATCAATAACCCTTCATCTTTCAGGTTTATTCTTACCGAAAGAAACTGGGATGACACTCCCTATGCCCCTAACCTGCCAGTGAGTGATAAGAAATCCCTTTTCGACGCTTTTATATATTTCGGCTTTATCAAGATCATTGAGCTAATTATCAATAAAGTGATAAGCATTTGCTTTTTGGAATGAAGTGAGGTGGCGAAAATATTAACGGAAAAGCTTGAGGAATTATAATAAGAAATTGTAAACAACTTTTACCATGAAAACACATTTTTAAAAATATACTTTACTGAAAAAATCGTGTTTTCATCCTCGGGGGTGAACAACTCGTTCATGTGTGTTAGTCTATAAAAAAAAGTGACGAGGCATTAAAACAAAGAAAGAAAAAGATAATTTTAAGGTCCTGTATAGGTTGGCTATCCAGTGCATGTTGGCGCAGTCCGATGATCCAGCATCTTATTCACCAACGGTTTGGAGTTTTTTATTCGGTAAATTATATCAGCCAACTGTTGAAGAACGTGGGGGTTACGTACCAAAGAGCTGGTTTTGTTTCTGATCATAAAAATCCTGAAAAACATAAAGAATGGTTAGAGCAAAAATGGCCCGAAATCATGAAACTGGCCAAGGCAAAAAATGCCTATATCCTATTTGGTGATGAGGACTCATTTCCTCAATGGGGTACTTTAACTTACACTTGGGCTAGGCGAGGGGAACAACCGCTGATTAAAACTTCGGGTATACGTAAAGGATATAAGGTCTTTGGCCTGATTGATTACTTTTCAGGATATTTTTTTATAAGGGCCATGAAGGACATTTAACATCAGACATCTACGCTAACTTCCTTGAATATGTCCTTGGGAAAACGAGCAAGCATTTTATCCTCAGCCAAGATGGAGCAAGATATCACACCAGCAAAGCTGCATTACCACTGACTTCCAAACTCTGGTACCCATGTGCGGGATCCGTTGGGGGGAATAATCACATCTCCAAATCCGATATCTATCTGCAGAAAGAGCCGTGTACTGCTGAGACTGCCACGGAGGAAAACCCGAACGCCTTTGTAGTCAGCATCCTCGGTAATTCTGGTGGCAGTCACAGTCTCTTTATGGAACACTATTCCATCGCTCTCGACTTTCATTTCACAAGCATCTTTAACAACAGTGATAATCACTTCGAGGCTGTTATCGATTTTCCCCAGAACATCAATGTCCATGGTAGGACGTGACGCCGATCCAGACATCCCGCTCCGCTCCTGACGCTATGCGAACTACCAAGCGACTGATGCTGCCGAACTCGAACTAAAAAAGGAAATTATTATGAATGTCCTAACAATACAAATCTTTAAGCACAGCTTTGGTCCTATGATCGCTTTGCTTAACGATAATGAAATAAAATACCAAATGCGAGAGAATCGTTCCGGTGCGTTTATGGCCTCATCGGGAGTCATTGAAGTTATCGCAAATGCATCTATATAGGTTTAATTGGCAGCAGTCTTTGTCGCTTTCATTAAAGCCAAAAATAGTCGCGAAGTAATGATAACCACAAAAGACAACAAGATCATACATGCTAAAGGACTAGACTCAAAACAGCTACAATCCGTTTTACAGCAAGCCAAGGACATAAAGGCAATTGATACCAGTAAAGAATAAAACATAACATTTTTCTGCACTTGATCAGTGTTCGCCGCATCACACCGCCATGGGAGAAAGCCGTTGTGCATCGTATTATTCACCATAAAGAAAAGATCAAAAAATGTCTAACCTGCCGGAGGGGCAATAATATTCCTCACCGCCTGCCGTTTCTTATCCGGTATCAGATGAGCATATTTCATAGTCATACTGATTGTACTATGTCTCATTAATTCCTGAATACTTTTCAAATCCTCACCATTCAGTACAAGCCATGAGGCAAAAGTGTGTCTTAGACTATCTGTCTTCTGTCGGTGGGAATTAGTAAAAAATGTTGTTCCACAGTCTCTTATATTAAAAGAGTTGGCTGCCATAATACGAACTTTATCCTAGAGAATATTCAGGGAATGGCCATCGAGGTTCAGGTGTTTTAACTAAAATATTTTTACCGTGTCTTCTCATTCCAGCATCTGCCAGAGCATACCCCCAGTTTATTAATTTTCCTTTATCTTCATCGGAAAAACAGGTCAGCCGGGTTTTTATTTTTTTGAGTCCATGAGTGACCTCGTTATCCTTTACAAGGGCATCCGGTTGACTATAATTATCAATCTTTGTGGTAATACCCCAGTACGTTCCGGATAATGCTTTCCTTTTGAATTTTTCGATCAGCCATCTTTTTCTCACTGCCCGCGACTGGTCGGTGACAATATCCAATGCCCTCTTTGTCAGGGAGAACCAGTTTTTACCTGGCTTTACTTGAAATGCCAGCGGCGCCCCAGCATCGCTAATCAGCAGGCTGTCGATATCGTCTTGGAGCAACGGTTTGAATTTGTGATTTTCGCCTTTCAATTCATTTGCAAATTTTTTCCACAGTGATTCCATTCCCATGTTATCATATACGCCGCCATCGGTTAAATAGAGTTTCTTCCTGTACTTTTCATCGTCAAAACAAACGGCATATTTTCCTTTTATCCATTTACCAGGATCTAGTTTTAAAATGACGGGAGACAAAAACGGAGGAAACGCACTGGATATGCCGACCACCGTTGCCAATTCCCAATCCTCCATTTCGGTAGCGCCGATCTTCCAGTCATACAGCATGTTCTGCATCATTCTTACCGAAGCGCCGGTTTGCAGATTGGTACCATAAAACAGAAACTGAGGAATACCTTCACCAAACGGTATGGACGCCATCTTAAAGTGTTTAAAAAGGCCTGTATTGTATGCACCGGCAATCTTTTCACTGACCTTGTGAAACGGATCGAGTGTGCCACAGATGATCGCCCTTGCGTCTAGTGATTTGCTGCAAAAGTCCCATAACGGTTCGATAATGGTTTCCTTAAACTTTTCAATCACTCCATCATCGTTAAATTGTAAATCATTCCACCGCATTGCAAGATAGCCGTTTGTGATGGACCCTCCTGAAACCGATGTAATCCGCTTTATTTTACGAATCAGACCGAATTCATTTAATCGAATGAGAGCCCCCAAATTGAATAACGTGGCACGGTAACCACCACCGGATAATCCCAATCCTAAGTTTTTCCCTTCCATATTTCTTACCTCATCATTTTAAATTTGAAAAATTTCTGATATTATAGATATTATATATATAATTATTAATATTGCCCTTGGGTATATGAAAATTAGGTTTTTAATGAGAAAAATTAAATTTGAATTCGCTTTTCCAGGCATTCTCTGGATTCTTAACTCCGATTCCATCATCAGCAATGAAATAAGCGTTTACAAATTTTATCTTTACATATTGATTAACCGAGTATTTAATTGTAAGGTCAAGCTCAGTTCCAATATCTTTTGATACTCCTACTTTATTCATATTCCTATCTTCAACTATAACATCTTTACTATGTTGATAAAAACCAATACCCTGTATTATTTTTAAATTCTCGGTAAAGGTCATGGTTGTATCTAATCTTACAAATAGAAGATTTGATACAGTGTCATTAGTATTTGCAAGATTATCGTCTATAACAATATTATCAGGCTCGTAGTCTGCCTCATCAAATTTTCCAATATAGCTTCCATTATATTTATTATCTCGCCCGTCATCTGGATTATCATCTCCAGAGCCAAATCCTAATGTAATTTTAAAGGCTATACTCTCTTTATTATAGCTACCTGATGCTATTATCGCATAACCGGTATAGTCAATTTTTCTGACATCGTCTCCATAAATCCTATAAAAGCCTAATTGCTTGTTCCCCTCGAGCATAATATGATAATTTTCAAACTTGTCTTCATAATGGATACCAATATTATGGAGGTTGATTTTATTATCTTTCTCCTGAATAATAGAAATATTGTAAAAAGATAGTCTTGGTTCTCCTTCAGAGTTTAAGTCTCCTCGAAGAAAAAACATATTTTCATCATTTCTATACTCTTTTGTTTCCCTCCTTTTAAATGTTCCTGCGGTTATCCTGAAAGAATCAAAGTCATATCCCCACATTGCGCCAGTATTTTCAGTATCCCCATAAAATACCTCTGTTCCAAAAGATATATCCCATAAACCTACTCTAATTAAGAAGCCATTGTTATAGTCTATATATCCATTTTCTATTACTAACCTGCCATCCCTTCTATCTGCAACGGTGCTGCTATATTCATCACTGAAGTTTTCAAAACTTAATTTAATTCTACTCATCCAATTTTCATAATGTGCTGTTAAAGACAAATTAATTTTATTATACCAATAGTCATAGCTTCTTCCATTATTTTCAAGTAACATTTTATTTCTTTTGTAATTTAAGATCTTATACTCAATCGAAATATCAGTAGCGGTAGAAAAAACAACATCATCTTCCTCACATATCCTTACTGCACCAATAGCTTGCCAATTTCGACACATAGGATATTCTGCCAAAATAATTATGCAAGCCAAGCTGTAGGCCAGTAATATCCTTTTAAAAATTATTTTATATTTTATTTGTATTTTATTTTTTAAAAAAATTATATCAATTAATCTTTGCACATCAGCCTTGATTAATCTGTATATTAACATAAGCACATGTTTTATAAACAGAATTCCCTTAAATTTTAACCAATCCACTTAGTCCCGTTAGAAACAACGTGACGATTATCCAGCCACTGATAATTTGAAACCATAAATAGCCACGTAAAACACCACCAAATATCCAGTGTTCTTTATCATACTTCGGAAGCCAATAATTCGCTTGACGCAGATCAATCACAGGCGTAAACACATCCACCGAATACATAAATGGGCTAAATTTTGGATAA
The DNA here is from genome assembly GCA_030145015.1 of Desulfobacterales bacterium. Next base: position 669 of record JAQYWI010000128.1, on the reverse strand, counting down.
TCTTTTTCCGGTGGAAATTTCTTTGTCGGCTTCATGAGTTTTAACTTAACGCCTATAAAATATAAAATCCAACCTATAATGACAATTGGTATCCCCATTAGGGTGTTTAAATTTTGCTCCTCTACAATCAAGAATTCCGCCGATTGTTCCATCAATGAGGCTCACCATACCATCGGCTACAAACATATTTTTCATATTAATACCATCCGGCATATAAATGCTGCGCTCTATCTTGAGTCCATTAGCAATAAAATCGCTAAATTTACCATTGCTGCAATCAAGTGCTATGCCGATTGTTGCACCATTGAACCTCACCTTTCCTTTGGATTCAAAATTATTATTCATAATAATTTTATTTCCGACCCAAAGTCCATCGGCAATCAAGGCCTCATTGGGATCATTAAAGGTAGCGTTTCCACAATCAAGATCCCCCCTATCTTTGCACCATCAAGGCTAACCTTATGCCTAGATCTGAATTTATTATTCAAAAAAAGGCTATAATAAACCTCAAGTCCATTGGCAATGATTTTATTAGTAGTTGAGCCTGATAGATCCAAGGCAAGAACATTCGCATATTCCAGATTTATTTCCATGGAAAAATTGCAATCAACAAAACATAGTGGAAATGGAATCTTGGCATATCGTAAATCTAAGTTCCCATCGATGTAT
>JAQYWI010000127.1 GCA_030145015.1 Desulfobacterales bacterium | reverse complement strand
CATCGGAGCAGATGCCGTCGGCTTTTCAACGGTGCAAGAAGTGATTGCTGCGGTCCATGGCAGCATGCGGGTGCTTGGGCTCTCGACGATTACCAACGTCCATAATCCGGACGATCCAATTCCGGCGACCGTTGAGGAAATCATTGCAGTGGCCCAGGGTGCGACTGCGCTGCTGGAAAAAATCATGAAAGGGGTTGCTGTAAAAATATATGAAAGCGAAATCCGCTGACATCCTCGTTGAAAACGGAACCGTACTGACGTTAAATACAAACGACACGCAAATAAGCAACGGCGCGGTCGCCATCAGCAAAGATACGATCACGGCAATCGCACCGGCCATTGATTTTTCGGACTGGAGCATCTCCCGGGTTATTGATGCGAACGGCGGAATCATCATGCCGGGGCTGATCAATAGCCACACGCATGCCTCCATGACTTGCTTCAGGGGACTGGCAGATGACCTTCAGTTGATGACCTGGCTCAATGACCATATTTTCCCGGCCGAGGCCAAACTGGATGATCACAAAGTCTACTCGGGGGCCCTGCTGGCCTGTGCGGAAATGATCATGTCCGGTATCACCTGCTTCTGCGATATGTATTTGTTCGAGGATGCGGTCGCCCGGGCTGCAAAACAGGCCGGTGTGAGGGCCGTTGTCGGAGAGGTGCTGTATGATTTTGATTCGCCCAATTACGGCCCCATCGAGAAAGGATTTGAATATACCCAAACGCTGATTGATACCTGGAAAGACGATCCCCTGGTCACCATTGCCGTAGAGCCGCATTCAACCTATCTGTGTGGGCCTCAATTACTAAAAAAAGCATCTAACCTGTCACAATCCTACGGTTTACCCCTGGTCATCCACCTGGCCGAATCCAAAAGCGAAGTTGAACAAATAAAAGAACGTTATGGCCGGACTCCGGTGGAACACCTCGCTGAAATCGAAGTTTTGGCTTCCAATGTTCTTGCATGCCATTGTGTCGAGCTGACCGAAAACGATATCGCCTTGCTTCAACGCTTCGATGTAAAAGTGGCCCACAACGCGGAGAGCAACATGAAACTGGCATCCGGTGTGGCGCCGATCCCCGAACTGTTAAATGCGGGAATCTGCGTCGGTTTGGGAACCGATGGATGTGCCAGCAACAACGACCTGGATCTTTTTTTGGAAATGGATACGGTTGCCAAACTCCATAAAGCCAAGACGCTGGATCCTACCGTAATGGATGCCCGCACGGTATTAAAAATGGCCACCATCCAAAGCGCGCAAGCCTTAGGACTGAATCAGGTTATTGGCTCACTTGAGACCGGTAAAAAAGCGGATCTCATCGTTATCGACACAAATAAGCCTCACCTGACCCCCGTTTACAACCCGGTTTCCCACCTGGTATATGCAGCCATGGGAAGCGACGTCAGCGCCTCAATAATTAACGGCACGGTGGTTATGGAAGACCGCAAGCTTAAATCCCTGGATTTGAAAAGGGTCATGGAGGACGTCAATGAAATTGCAGCAGAGATAAGGGCAGGATAGGTATTTGTGGGCATATGGCGTATTGGGGGGGTATCGGGTTCGTTCTTTCGTTGCGTGTTACGTGTTACGAGTTGCGAGTTATGCTCGACAGAGTCTGGGTTGCAATATTTTAACCCGGAACGCGAAACTCGAAACGCTTCAATTTGTTTTTATTGAGATATAGCATTCACATCAAATAAACTAAAATTATCTAGTTTCAGGGTACGATGAATCTATGACTTATGATCTTGTCATCCACAACGGAACCATTGTTACCGTTAACGCTGCATTTGAAATTATCCCCGATGGCCTGCTTTGCATAAAAGCGGGTAAATTACAGCGCATCGAAGCCGGGTCCGGCAAGCAAACGCTTCCGGCGGCAAAAGAGACCCTGGATGCCGGCGGCGGTCTCATTATGCCGGGTCTGGTGAACACCCATACCCATCTCCCCATGACCTTGCTTCGAGGCCTGGCCGATGATCTGCCGCTGGATGTCTGGTTAAACCAGCACATTTTTCCTGCTGAAAGTACCCATATAAATCCAGAAAATGTTCGCTGGGGCACGCTGCTGGCCTGCGCTGAAATGTTACTTTCAGGAACCACCACCTGCTGTGATGGGTATTTTTATGAAAACACGGTGGCTGAGGCTGTCAAAACCAGCGGACTGCGGGCAGTCCTGGCCCAGGGGGTCATTGATTTTCCGGCCCCGGGGGTCCCGGAACCCAAGGAAAACATTCGGATTTCTCAAACATTTGCTGCAAAATGGCGTAACCCTTCCGCGCTGATCACCCCGTCCGTATTTTGCCATTCAGCCTATACCTGCAGCGCTGAAACGTTGAAAAACGCCAAAGCGCTTTGTATCGAAAACGGATTGCTGTTTCAAATTCACGCGGCTGAAACTCAAAACGAGTGCCGCCAAATCCAGGATGAATATCAGACCACACCGATCCAATATCTCGAACAGCTGGGCATCCTGGATGAAAATACCTTGCTGATCCATTGTGTTTGGATCGATGATGAAGATATCGAAATTATCGCCGCGCGCAAAGTCGGCATTTCCCATAATCCGGAAAGCAATGCCAAATTAGCAGCGGGAATCGCACCGGCACCTAAGCTTTTAAAAGCCGGCATTCCGGTGGGTCTGGGCACAGACGGCTGTGCCAGCAATAACAATCTGGATCTGTTTCACGAAATGGACATGGTCGCAAAACTTCATAAAGTCGAAACATTTGACCCGACAGTGATGGATGCCAGAACCGTTGTGGAGATGGCGACCATTGAAGGCGCCAAGGTCATTGGCCTTGACAAGCACACCGGTTCTCTAGAAGTCGGCAAGCAAGCCGATTTGATCATCATCGACACCCGCAGACCGCATCTGATGCCCATCTACCACCCCGAATCCCATATCGTCTATACGGCCAAAAGTTCGGACGTGCGCGATGTGGTCGTGGATGGTTGCATCCTTGTAAAAAATCGAAACGTTCTCAGCCTGGATGTTGAGGAGATTATGGCCAGGGTCCGGACGATTGCCGGTGGTATCAAGAGTTAATGTGCATCGCAGGTTTTGGGCATCAATGTTTAGCTGACGGGGCCTACTTATTATCAGGTTTCAGGGGTATTATTTGACAGCACCCGAGTACGAGAACGAGTACGAGAACGAGAACGAGGACGAATAAAATGAGCCGAATAAAAGAAGGTCCTCGTCCTCGAAAACCGAATGACACCCGAAACCTTTGTTTAATACCACAGCTTCCAGAGCAAAGGACCTTTACAATGGATTTGACGGAAACGATTAAAGCAGCACACGGTGAAAAAACCGTTGATCTGCTTTTAACCAACGCGCAGATCATCAATGTATTTGCAGGCGAGGTCGTACCGGATGCAATCGCAATCAGTGATGGGAAGATCGTCGGGTTCGGCCCATACGAGGCCAAAAATGTTGTGGATTTAAAAGGCCGATATGTCGCGCCCGGGTTTATTGATGGGCATGTTCATATTGAAAGCTCGATGGCCTGCATTTCCGAATTCGCCCGGACAGTTGTCGTACATGGCACCACGACCGTAGCGGCCGATCCCCATGAAATCGCTAACGTGCTGGGGTTATCGGGAATCGAATATATGCTGCAGTCGGCAGAACAACAACCCATCAATATCTATTTTACCCTGCCGTCGTGTGTGCCGGCAACCGAAATGGAAACCGCCGGTGCCCGCCTAACCGCTGAAGACCTGCGCCCGTTATTAAATAACGAAAGAATTATCGCACTGGCTGAGATGATGAATTTTCCTGGAGTTATCAATCGGGATCCGGATGTATTGGCCAAAATAGGCGCTGCCCGGCAACAAAAAAAGCCGATCGACGGTCACGCGCCCGGACTCAAAGGACCGGAGCTTTATGCTTATATCTCAGCTGGCATTCAAAGTGATCATGAGTGCACCACCGAGCAGGAAGCCAAAGAAAAGCTCATGGCCGGTATGTACATCATGATCCGTCAGGGAACCTGCGCCAAAAATTTACAGGCGCTGCTGCCGGCCGTGAACGAAAAAACAGCCAGACGGATGATGTGGTGCAGCGATGATCGGCACCCCCACGACCTGATCACAGAGGGTCATATTGATTCGATCGTGTATGAAGCCATTCAGTCGGGTCTGGACCCAATTTTAGCGATCCAAATGGCGACCCTGAACCCGGCAGAATATTTCAAATTGGACCACCTGGGCGCTCTTGCGCCTGGCAAACAGGCCGATCTGGTCGTATTTTCGAATTTGAAAAAACCGGTCATTGAAGCGGTATATTGCCGGGGAATTTTAACAGCCGAAAACGGAAAAATATTACCGAATATTCAGGTTCCTCCAGCGGCCACCGTCCCGCCATCGATGCATGTTGATCTTCAGCAAATCGATTTCGCTATATCTGCTGATAAAAAACAAGTACGTGTAATTGAAATTGTGCCGGAACAGGTGATTACCCATCAGCTTATCGAAGAGATAACGGTTAAAAACAATCAAGCGGTAAGCGATCCTTCAAAGGATATGCTAAAAATGGCGGTTATTGAACGCCACAATGGCACCGGCAATATCGGCAAGGGCTTTGTTAAGGGCTTTGGCTTAAAACACGGCGCCCTGGCTTCCAGTGTTGCCCATGATTCTCATAACATTATTGTCGTCGGCACCACAGATGCGGACATGCGAGCCGCAGTCGAAGCGGTGGTAAAAATGGGAGGCGGCCTGGCGGCCGTATCCGATACCCATATTCTGGCTGAACTGGCATTGCCGGTTGCGGGGCTGATGTCTTTGGAACCGGTCCGGAGGGTCCGCGATCAACTGGACAACCTCATTGGAGTTGCACATGATATGGGTACCCCATTAAAAGATCCGTTCATGACCCTTTCCTTTTTGGCCTTGCCCGTGATACCGGAATTAAAGCTGACCGATATCGGCCTGGTCGATGTCAATAAGTTTGAGGTTGTGCCGCTGTTTGTGTAAATCGGGTTCTGGGTTCAGCGTTCTGGGTTACAACCTTGAACCTTTGAACCCTGAACCTTTTAACCTTTGAATTACCATACTTATCATTGACACTTCGACACCCGATATCCTATACTTTTCTAATCTCTGGGTTTGATCCTTTTTCAGTCGGACGTCATCAATCGCCTGAATCTTAAACATGAACCGTCACTAAACGCTAGGCAAAATGGTGGGATCGGGATATGAGGTTAGCAGAAATTGTTGATGCGCTGGATGCGACGCTTTTGGTCGGAAAAGATAAACTGGATAAAGACATCACCAGATGTGGCGCCGCCGATTTAATGAGCGATATTCTGAACAAAGTTTCTGAAGATAGCCTCTTATTAACGGGTTTGACAACGATCCAGGTTATACGCACAGCCATTGTAGGAGGTGTCGGAGCGGTGGTGTTTGTCAGAAAGAAAAATCCTCCCCAAGAGGTGATCGATATGGCCAAAGCGCAGGGGCTACCTCTAATATCGAGCCCATATTCCATGTTCGTCTCCTGCGGCAGATTGCACGCCTGCAATCTTACAGGGCTTGACGGACAACGTTAGCATTCTAATTAGAAGTTGATTTTAAGCCATAAACAGATTGCCTCATATCCAAGAAGTAATACTGCCGTAAATTTCAAACCCTATCGTCTTAACAAATGCCCAATGTCCAAATTTAGAAAAAGCTTTCATATTAAGGGCAGAGATTTTATCCGTGCCGGAGAAGCCGCGATCAATATTCAAAATCTTCTCAAGTCGATGGATTTTGACCCCCGATTGGTTCGGCGAGTCGCCATTTGCGGCTATGAAAGCGAAATGAATGTGGTCATGCATGGCGGCGAAGGTTCGTTGAGCCTTGAGGTTGATGCGGACAGACTGACTTTAGAAGTAACCGATGATGGTCCCGGTATCGAAGACATTGACCTGGCGATGCAAGCCGGGTACTCGACGGCTGAAGATGCTTACCGTGAAATGGGCTTCGGCGCGGGCATGGGACTGCCGAACATGAAAAAAAATTCGGACCGGATCAAGATTGAGTCCAAAAGAAGCCAAGGAACCATTGTTCAAATGATTTTTTTTCTGCCTTATGGAGACAAAGCAGATTGAGCCAAAAGCAAACATCAACCTGCTTTGTCCGTTTTGACGAAGACCCCTGTTTGGAAAGGATGTTGAAAAATGATGGTAAAAGACCTGGTGGATAATTTCGGCCTTGCGGTGACTGCCGGGAAAAGTGGACTTGATCGCAACGTCACCGACGGCTACTGCGGCGATTTGTTAAGTGAAATTATGGGCAACGCGCCTCAAGGATGTGCCTGGATGACCGTTCAGGGGCATCAGAATATCGTTGCGGTGGCGGTGCTGCGTGAAATGGCCGCTATCATTATCACCGGCGGACAGACTCCGGATGATGAAACCATCCAAAAAGCAGATCAGGAAGGCATTCCCATTTTGCTATGGCCAAATTCATCATTTAATCTGGCCGGTCGCCTTTTTAGCGCCGGCGTCGGTAATCCTGCAACCCAATAATATGTGAGCTGAGCATTAGACAGCACGTGTTTTAGGGATCTTGGCGTAATGTCTGTAGAAGGATTCAACCGTTGTTAAAAAAATTTAGGGCCGACCTCCACATTCACTCCTGCCTCTCACCTTGCAGCGACTGGGATATGAGCCCCAAAAATATTGTTGCAAAAAGTATTGAACAGCACCTTGATTTAATCGCCATCTGTGATCACAATACTGCAGAGAACGCTGCGGTGACCTTACGGGAAGGTGCCAGACAGGGTATCACCGTTTTGCCTGGATTGGAAGTATGTTCCAAGGAGGAAGTGCATCTGGTGACGCTCTTTAAAAAAATTGATGACACCCTAAAAATGCAGGAATATGTTTACGCCCATCTGCCCGGAGAAAATAAGCCGGAAGTATTCGGTCATCAGGTGGTTGCAGATGAGCACGATCACGTTCTGGGGGAAAACGCACGCCTGTTGATTGGCGCCACCCAGCTCAGCATCCTTGAAATCGTAAAAAAGGTCCATCACCTCGAAGGCATCTGTATCAGTTCGCATGTTGACCGCCCGTCTTACAGCCTGATAGGACAGCTTGGATTTATCCCTGAAGATCTACATTTAGACGCTGTAGAAGTATCTTATCGCGTGCCTCTTGACAGAGCCCTGACCGAGATAGCGGGCATAAACGATTATCCCTGTGTAACGTCATCGGATGCACATTTTCTGCACGACATTGGAAAAGTATGGACGGAATTTGTTTTGGCTGCGCCCACCTTTGAAGAAATCCGTATGGCCTTTGAAGGCATAGATGGGCGCAGGATCCTAAACACTGCAGAATGACATAAGATTTTATGCATAAATGCGAGAATTATCTTTACATATTTTAGACGTTGTTGAAAACGGGATCACCGCCGGTGGCAATTGCATCTGGATTGAAGTTGATGAAGCCCGTAAAAAGGATCGGTTAAAAATTGTGATCCGAGACAATGGCAGTGGTATGCCCATCGAAAAACTGGACAATATCAACGATCCTTTTATTACATCCCGAACCACTCGCAGAGTCGGTCTGGGCCTCTCGCTTCTATCCGCTGCCGCCGAACGCTGCGATGGGACCTTGCGCGTCGACACGCAACCCGGTAAAGGTACTGAAATTGAAGCTATATTTCGTTATAACCATATCGATCGTGCGCCGCTGGGAGATATGGCCGCTACGATAACCACTTTAATCATCGGCAACCCGGGAATTGATTTTGTCTATTCCCATCGCATCGATGGTAACGATTTTAGCCTGGACACCCGGGAAATCCGCGCAGAAATGGATGATCTTTCTCTGTCCGATCCCGTGGTTATTCACCATTTAGCCGAAACGATCCGTTCGGCACTCAAAGAGCTGATATCCGGTAAAAACACATCTTAATTCATGGAGGTCGAAGATGACAAAGTTGACAATTGAAGATCTAAAAAAAATTAAAGAAAAAACAGCTAAAGAAACTTCGCTGCGAGATGGCCCTGCAAATATTAAAATCACCGTGCATATGGGCACCTGCGGAATCGCGGCCGGCGCCCGCGATGTCATGAGTGCCCTTATGGAAGAGATGGCCGCAGCGGATCGACAGGATATCCGGGTTGTCGCCTCCGGCTGCATGGGAATGTGCAGCAGTGAACCGAATGTCACTGTTGAGACGCTAGGCAGCCAGCCCATTGTTTATCAACTTATGGATTCCAACAAAACGCGCCAGGTTTTCAAGCGTCATGTTCTGCTGGGCGAAGTTCAAACAGATTTTGCGCTGGCTAAAATGTAAGTAAGCGCTCTTTAACAGATTTAAACGTGCGTGTGGCGATGTTTACAAAACAGCCCGGGTGCGATAGATATAACCTATCATGAAAGTAGATGGAAAAGAGCTGCGGACGATCTGGCTGGAATCAAATGAAAAAACGGTTAAGATCATCGATCAGCGGCGGTTGCCCCATGAACTGGTGCTGGTCGAATTACAAACCGTTGATGAGGTCATTAGAGCAATAAAAGACATGTATGTGCGCGGCGCCCCTCTTATCGGCGCAACCGGGGCTTATGGTGTTTATCTGGCTGCGTTGAACGCGCCGCATAATCAGGTTGAAGACGCATATCTGATTGGAGAATGTGACCGGATCAAGTCCGCCCGACCCACGGCGGTAAATCTGTCCTGGGCGGTCGATGCCGTCTTAACCAACGTATTGCAGGTTGCCCAGTCCGATAAACGCATACCTATTGCCAGAGAATCGGCCGCATCTATCACCGAACAGGAGGTCCAAAATTGTAAAAAGATCGGCGAGCACGGGCTGCCATTGATCGAGGCAATCAGCCGGTTCAAAAAAGGACAGACGGTCAACGTACTGACACACTGCAATGCCGGCTGGCTGGCGTGTATCGAACACGGCACGGCCACCGCACCCATCTATGCCGCATTTGATCACGGAATTGACCTGCATGTATGGGTCGATGAAACCCGGCCTTTGAATCAGGGCAGCCGCCTGACCGCCTGGGAGTTGGGCAAACACGGTGTCAAACATACGATCATCACCGATAATGCCGGCGGCTATTTAATGCAGCATGGAAAAGTTGATATCGTTATCGTCGGCACCGATCGAACAACGGCCACCGGAGATGTCGCCAACAAAATCGGTACCTATTTGAAAGCGCTGGCGGCCAAAGACAACAACATTCCCTTTTATGTCGCTTTGCCTTCCAGTACTTTTGACTGGAATCTCAAAGACGGTGTCAACGAGATCCCCATCGAAGAGCGCGACCCGGATGAGATACGTTACATCGAAGGACTCGCTCAAGATAAAACCACGCGCGTCCTGATATGTCCTGAAAAAAGCAATGCCGCTAATTATGCCTTTGATGTCACACCGGCAAAGTTTGTCACCGGTTTTATCACCGAGCGCGGAATCTGCGAGGCAACCGAGGCGGATATTAAGCGACTATTCCCGGAGCGATACGGAAAACAGAAATAATGTTGACTGAACTGGAAAAAAAGATAATCGCTTCGATCCAGGAAGACATGGCGGTAACGGATCGCCCGTATATTAAAATCGCACAGAATCTTGGAATCTTGGAAACGGAGTTACTGGAAAATTTGAAAGATCTTTGTGACCGGGGTGTTATTCGGCGGTTTGGCGCCACCTTGCGGCATCAACGCACCGGTTTTACCGCCAATGCAATGGTGGCCTGGAAGGTAGATGAGGACCGCATCGAAGAAGTCGGACAGAAAATGGCTTCTTTCAGGCAAGTTTCCCACTGTTACCGGCGCAACCCCACCGACGAATGGCCGTATAACTTATATACAATGGTGCATGCCAGCGACGAGCAATCGTGCCATGCGACCGCCCGTGAAATGTCCAGCGCCGCTTCGGTGGCAGATTACACGCTCCTGTTCAGTCGTGAAGAATTGAAAAAAACATCCATGGTGTATTTTCCCACTGATCAGGATGATTAAAAATTTCACTTCACAGGTTTGCCGAGTCGGCTTAAAATTCGAAATCCGAAATCCGCCTGATTTAATAAAATTGGCCGAAACAAATTCGAATATCAAATGACAGAATTTTCAAAACATCAGCAACGGGTCGAATCATAATATGATTTTGCGATTCTCATATGTTTTGGGATTTTGAATTTTGAAAATTTGATATTGTTTCGTGCTTCGGATTTCGGATTTCGAATTTTTATTTATGCGACTATTATTTCGACCTATTAATTAAGCGTGTTTAATATTCTAACGTTGAAACCAGATACACCTCATATCCTTCTAATAAATCCTTGGATCCATGATTTCGCCGCGTATGACTTCTGGGCCAAACCGATGGGGTTACTCATCCTGGCAGCGTTGCTCAGGTCCCAGGGTGTGTCTGTATCCTACATCGATTGTCTGGACCGGTTTCATCCGAAAGCGCCTTCTTCCGGTGATCCATCAGCGCGCTATGGCCGGGGACCCTATTTAAAAACACGCATTGCCAAACCGCATGCTCTCAAGGATGTTCAGCGCACTTTTTCTCGCTACGGCATCAACCCCCGTTGGTTCACCGCAGATCTCCAGGCCTTGCCGCAACCGGATCTTATCCTGATTACGTCTTTAATGACCTACTGGTACACCGGCGTTCAGGAAACCATCGCAATCATGCGTAACGTTTTTCCTGACACTGCGATTATTCTCGGCGGCATTTACGCCAGCCTCTGCCATGATCACGCGCTGAAAAACTCGGGTGCAGATGAGATCTTTTCAGGGCCGGCCGAGGAGACCCTGTTTGAACTTATCGCCGGATATACGGATTTTACGACGACAGCTCAATTTGATTCACAGGAACTCGATACCTACCCCTACCCTGCGTTGGATTTACAAAACCGCATTAATTACGTTCCCCTGCTCACCTCACGGGGCTGTCCGTTTAAATGTACTTACTGTGCCTCACACTTCCTAAATCCCAAGCGAATGCGGCGTAGCCCGGATTCCGTCATCGCCGAGCTAAAATTCTGGCACCAGGCGCATGCGGTCACCGATTTCGTCCTGTATGATGATGCATTTCTAGTCAATGCTGAAGCGCATGCCATTCCTATTCTGGAAAAAGTGATTCAGGCCGATATCAATCTTCGCTTTCACACACCCAATGCCGTTCACATACGCGGCATCACCGCCGAAACGGCTCGTTTACTGTTCAAGGCCGGATTTAAGACCTTGCGCCTGGGACTGGAAACTGCCGAGTTCGATAACCGTGAAACCATTGACCAAAAGGTCAGCGAAAACGATTTCAAACAGGCCGCCAGATACTTAAAAGACGCCGGTTTTGAAAAACACCAGGTGGGCGCCTATTTAATGATGGGGCTACCGGGCCAGGAAACGTCTGCGGTTGAACGCTCGATCCGGGCTGTTCAAGAAACCAAAATAACACCCATTTTGGCCTATTACTCTCCGATTCCGCATACGGCGATGTGGCAAACGGCGGTAGCCGCATCCCGCTATAATCTGGAAGCGGATCCGATTTTCACAAATAATTCAATTATCCCCTGTCAGAATAAAGCCTTTAACTGGGAGACCGTCTCCGCTCTAAAAGAACTTGCTTCTGGTTCAGCCACAGCGTAAAGTCTCTCTGAATTCGTCCTAAATTGAGCGTTTCAAATTTGAAAAAGGAGAAAGAAATAATGATAGGTCTCAAAGCCGTTGATCTGAAAGCACAAAAAATCGACACGCTCATCGTGCCGGTGTGCGAGGACAAAAAAATACATGACGACAGGATCATCAATGCCATCATCAAAATGGCGTTGAAGCTCAAGGAATTTAAGGCCGCAAAAGGTGATCAGGTAACACTTTATGATTTAAAGGATCTCAACACGAAACGGGTTATCTTTGTCGGACTTGGAAAGCTAAAAAAAATTGACGCCGAAGCCCTGAGGGCATTTTGCGGCACAGCCGTCAATAAATGTATACAAGCCGGCCTTGAGATAATCTGGATAGCGGTGCCGCACGCCGCTAATCTTAAAATGGACATGCCGGTTACCGTTGAATCCATGATGGAAGGTGGTTGTTTGGGAAATCATTTGTTTAATAAATACAAAAAGGAAAAGGAAAAGAAGCCCCTAAAGCAAATAAATTTTCTGGTAAAACCAGAAGCGCTGGGTAAACTGCGAAGAATCGCCCCAAAAGTAAGTACCCTTTGCGCAGGCACGATTTTAGCGCGCGAGTGGGTCAGCACGCCGTCAAACGATAAAACGCCCGAGCAATTTACGCGCTCAATTGTCTCGCAGGCCAGAAAACACGGTCTTACAGCCCGAATCCTGCGAGAAAAAGATTTAAAACAGAATAAATTTGGCGCCTTGCTGGCGGTGGCGGCCGGAAGTCAGAGCAAACCCAGCATGGTCGTGTTGGAACATAAGCCCCCCAACGTCAAGAAAACACTGGCGCTGGTCGGGAAAGGAGTCACATTTGACTCCGGAGGTCTCAATATCAAGACCGGCGGATCCATGGCCGGCATGAAATCGGATATGTCCGGTGCAGCCGTTGTCGCCGCCACAATGATTACCCTGGCGAGACTAAACATTAAATCGCACGTCATCGGCGCCATCCCAATCGTTGAAAATATGCCCTCCGGCAAAGCAGCCCGGCCCGGAGATATCGTGCGCAGCTATGCGGGCAAAACCATTGAAATTGGGAATACCGATGCGGAAGGCCGGCTCATCCTGATAGACGCCATGTCTTATGTGGTAAAAAAACACAAACCTGAGATTATGATCGATCTGGCAACCTTGACCGGTGCCTGCATCGTGGCCCTCGGGGAAAAAATCGCCGGTGTATTTACGCCTGACGATGAGCTCGCCAAAGCCATCATTTCATCCGGTGACAAAACCTATGAACGCTGCTGGCAGATGCCGATGCCGGACGATTATAAAGCGCTTCTCAAAAGCGATTTTGCCGACCTCAACAACATGTCCAGTTCCCGCTGGGGCGGTGCCATCACCGCCGCACTATTTTTATCGGAATTTAGCGGTGATACCCGCTGGGCCCATATCGACATTGCCGGCCCGGCCTACCTTAAAAAGGGTGATGCTTACTGCGGCCCCGGCGGCACCGGTTTTGGAGTGCGGTTGCTTTGTGATCTGATTGGACAACTGTGAACCTATCTTAAAAATGCCGTTATCGAGGACGAGGAGGAGGACGAGATTATGCAACGTTCCTCCTCGTACTCGTACTCGTCCTCGTTATCTAACGCACAGTGGTTAAGCCTGTTGGCCGTTGGCGCCCTGTCTTGTTTGTCAGTTAAATAGAAGCAGACATTTTTCTTTCTTAACGGGCCTAACGGAATAACGCGCTAACCGGCTAACTTAATAAAGCGGAAATAGTGGCGTATCCGCATGAAGACCAAAAGACTGGAGAATATTGACTTGATTGAACATGCTGAAGTTTTACATAAGGGCGACGATAGCGGCAATGAGATGACGGTGCACTGGCGGCTGCCGTCCGGACTCGAAATTTTCGGTTTGCCGACAAAAAACGCTTACGGCGGTCACTGGGATCTGGGCCCCACCTGGAATTACGCGGTGCTGACCGACATGCCCTTCTTGGTGGACAGCGGCCGATTCGGCCAGGGCAGTCAACTGATCGCGATGATGCAGAGCGTTCGCATTAATGCCCAAGATCTTGAGTTTGTTTTAATCAGCCACGGCCATGAAGATCATGACGGTGGGCTGGGGGAACTGGTCGACGGCACCCAGTTAAGCGTAAAAGCCCATGCAATCTATGATCATCTGATCAAAACATATCCGGCTCAATCCCCTGGGGGTGAAAAAAATAATTTTCCGGCCAAATGCTGGCACTGTCCCATGCCGGAGTCCTTTTATACCCAAAATTGCCTGGAGTATCACCAGGTATTGCAGGGCGTAAAAGTGGACCCTGTCGGGGACGGCGAAACCCGGATCAGTGCGGACGTCCGCACCTACCACCTGCCGGGGCACAGCCCGGATTGTTTAGCCGTCCTGCTGGGAGAAGAAGCCATTATCGTGGGAGATATTATCCTGCCCGGTATCTCACCCTGGCCGACACGTCAATCTCTATTTAGTGAAGTCGCTGAAGTCATCAAACCCGACTATACCGAGGCTGCGGCGATTTTTGGTTTGTGCCGCTATATCAAGTCGCTCAAAAAATTAATCGAGATCGACCGCAAGCATCCCGGATTGACGGTGCTGCCCGCCCATCGGTTTTATTACAACGGCCGCTGGAATCAAATCAGCCTGGAAAGCAGAGCCAACGAACTGCTTCAACACCACATCGATCGCTGCGGGGCCATCATTGCCATCTTAAATACCGGACCCAAAACAGCTGAACAAATTGCCGCAGAACATTTTGAAGAAAGACTGCTTGAGGGTCTCGGCAGCTTTATGGCCGCCAACGAGATTGTCAGCCACTGTGAATTGCTCATCGAAAGTGAGGATGTCGTCACGCTAGACGACAATGGTTATGCCGCCACGGGCAGCATGCAATTTGAAACCTTCATCGAAAACTTAAGATCGGATTAGAGCGCTATGAAAAAGACTGTAGATTTAGCAACCTGGATAGGGCAAGTCATTGAAGAATTTATTGAGAAGTCACCGCAAAATACACTTCAAAACAAAGCCAATGACAAGGCTTTTGACACGCCTCTGGTCGGCTTTTCGAGGGGAGATGATCCCCTCTTCGAAACCTACAAGGAAGTTGTCGGGCCTTTTCACTGGACGCCGTTGGAGATATTTACCCGGACATTTAAGGAACTGGCTGTCAAGCCTGAAGACCTGACCGTTATCAGCTGGATCCTGCCTCAAACCAAGGCGACCAAGGCCGACAATCGAAAACAGACGACCTACCCCGCTGAAAGCTGGGCCCGGGCGCGCATTTTCGGCGAAGAGGTCAATGTTAAGCTTCGAAAACACGTGGTGGCAATTCTGCAAGAAAATGGATATCAGGCCCTGGCACCGATGCTCTCGGACCAATGGTCGCGGAAAAAATCTGACAAGTATGTGTTTGCATCCACCTGGTCGGAGCGGCATGCCGCTTATGCTTCAGGCCTTGGAACTTTCGGCCTCTGTGACGGGCTCATTACCCCGCGGGGCAAAGCCATCCGCACCGGATCGGTGGTGGCACACATCAAAATCCCCCCGACCCAAAGGCCCTATACCGATCATCATGCCTATTGCCTCTGGTTCACGCAGGGAATCTGCGGGAAGTGTATCCCGCGCTGCCCGGTGGACGCCCTCGACGAAAGCGGTCATGACAAGCTCAAATGCCGCGCGCATATCAGACCGGTAACCGCCGATTATGTAAAATCACACTATGGCTTTGACGGTTACGGATGTGGTCTGTGTCAGACAAAGGTGCCCTGTGAATCAAAGATCCCAACCCGGCAGGATGTTGAATAATCGCGGAAAAATCCAAGCCAACCTCTCCGCAGGTGGTCGTTGACTCAGTTTGAATACGTCCACACAATGTCGATGGTGTCAGGTGTCAGTGTTCAGGTGTCAGGAAATTACAGAGGACAGTGCACAGAAAACAGATGACGCATTTCTGTCTTCAGTCATCTATTTTCTGACACCTGACACCCGAAACCTGAAACCTAAAATTGGAATGCGTTTTGTAAACTACTTGCGGGGCGCAACACTTGAGATCGATTCAAAAGCCGTCTGGATCGGGTATATCAAGCCCCATGTGGCGTCCCATCAGCCCGAATTGCCCATCGGCCATCTCGACACCATATTGCACTCTGCAGCCTTTTGCTAAACCCGCGGCCAGCCAGGGGGTTACTTTAGGGTTGGTGACCACGTCTGCTACCAGTGTTGGGGAGGACAGGCTATCTGTCGGGAAAGGCACGTTGGGATCATCATTCATTCCGACCGGTGTTGCATTCACCACAACATCGAATCCTTTCAGGCCGGTTAGCTCAAATGATAAGTTGGTTTGCGGGGCGGTATTTCTCAACAAACGTTCTAAGAACCCATGCCGCTCCGTGCGTATTTCTTTAATAACGATTTCGGC
>JAQYWI010000312.1 GCA_030145015.1 Desulfobacterales bacterium | reverse complement strand
AGTTCCCGTCTTCCAGCTAAGGACCGCATCCCTGGGCACATCTGCTTGCTCATCGGCAGGATTTGGTTCAGAGGCATCCGGCCCACCAATAGTCTCTACCGTAGTGATATCGGTTTGTCCATCATAGGCGACTAACACGGGCCCTGTCCCACCGTAGGCAGTAATTATGCCGTCGCTGACAAGACTCTCGATAGTCAAGACCTGATTTCCGGCCAAGGTGAGCTTGCCATCGCCGGAGATGTCTATCGAGGCGCTGTCCGGTACGCCGTCGTTAGCATACGCGGTTATGCCGGGATTGCCACCCAGGTCAATAGTTCCGCCACTCAGGTAAACCGTACTGGTAGCATCGAATCTGTAGGCCAGCCGAAGTTCGGCATCACAGTGCAGATAACCACCGCTCATATTGATAGTAGCGTCACCATGTCGCCCATGTTCTATGCGCTCGGTTACATTGATTGTTGTCGTGTTGCCGCTGATATGAAGTATTCCTACTGCTTGACCGCTCCCATCGTTCGACTTCCGCCCGATACGCAGCTCACCGTTTACATTCAGTGTTGCTCCGCCGGTTACCGTCAGCTCACCCTGGTAGGTAGCAGTGTAGCCAATTCTGAGTTGTCCAGTATCGGCAGTGCCTCCATCAATGATCGGCCAGGTGAGCGGGGTAGGTGAATCTATAGAGGCGGTCTCTCCGCTGGTGGGCACTGCACCAGTCCAGTTTCCTGCATTGTACCAGTCGCTACTCACCGCGCCCGTCCAATCAGCCAGCGCGCTGTCAGTCAGGCCCACTAACAAAACGAAAGAAATTACATAAATCATTTTTTTACACATAATTAGTTCTCCTTCAAGAAAGGGCACACACTTCACCCATTATATTTATACCAAATTTGCCGTCTTTGGGTCAAGTAAAAAACTCATTCCCGGCGAACAGTCCTTTTGCAGCCATATTTTTCATCTCGGTAGCGGCGCTATAGCGGCGACCCACCAACGGCGGGTTTTGATCGGAATCCAGCGCTGCTGGGCCGATTCTGGGACAATTTTCGGGTGTGGCTAATTTTTCTGGCAAATCTAAATCAAATAATCAATATCGAAGATCCGGCGCTTTTTGACGGAGTAAATAATCAATAATAAATTGAATGGGGTCATCACCAAATAATCAATAATAAATAATAAATTGATTTGCCTTTCCCCTACTCACTTCTCCCTTTCCCCTTATCCCATCCCTTCGAGCTTCCCCTCCGTCTCTTTCACCTTCGGGTCCAAAATCTCCTTCCTGCACCCAACCGCCTTTTTAAGCCACTTCCGCCCCTTCGCCTTATCACCCCTAACCGAGTATATCTCCCCCAACAAATGCGCTGTATCCCCCACCGCCCACCGGTACTTCATACCCACGGCCTTTTCGTAAGCCGAATTTGCATTGCTTTCCGCCTGCACAAAATCCTTTAGCCCTAAATACGCCTCCGCCAAAACTACCTCCGCCCCCGGCCCATAAAATCTAAACCCCGTCCGCCCACAAATCTTCAGGACGTTCTCCGCATCACGAATAGCATCTTCATATCTTCCCATATCTAAGCGCAGCCTGCCGCTCTCAATCAGCGCCTCGGTTTCAAGAAAGGGCATGCCAACCTTGCGCGCAGTCTCAAGTGCATTTTGAAGATGCGCCTCCGCCTCTTTATAGTTTCCCTTTGTCCTTTCAATCGTACCTAAGCAGCGTTGACAATCTGAGATATGATTTGCCAAATTATTTCTTTGGCAAATCTCAAGATTTTGTTCTGCCACTTCAAGGGCCTCATCAATCCTTCTCATTGACATAAGAAAATCAGCATATCGACCTCCTGCCAAAGTACGAAGACGATTCCCTTCGATCTTTATAATCAGTTCATCTGCCTGATGGAACTCCTTTTCTGCCTCTTCGGTTTTGCCTAACAAATAAAGTATCCAGCCAAGATACGCTTTTGAAGTCCATGTATCATGATCGGACTTTGCTTTCTCT
This sequence comes from Desulfobacterales bacterium, assembly GCA_030145015.1. The sequence continues at coordinate 2,699 of JAQYWI010000312.1, read as the reverse complement.
GACATCTCAAGTGCCTTCTTGGCACTCTCAAGTCCAGACTCAAGCTCACCTGTTCGAAATTGAAGGTCAGCTAAGTTTTGATAACCCGAAGAGGCATTCAACCAGTCTTCTTCCTCTATCCGCATCTTTGTCTTTCGAATTAATAATTTTTCAGCTTCTTTTGGCCTGCCTGTGCTAAGAAGTGCCAGCCCTGCTATAGCAAGCAGGTGTGTTTGGGTGGTCTTTTTACTTACAAGCGGCATTTGTGATAGGTCACCTTCTTGAAAGAAAGTTCTTACAAGATAGAGGTCAGTTTCCCATGCACCAAGTGTATGGGTAATGAAATGCTCATTACCTTTTCTTATTCTATCTCTATATACATCCTTACGCACCTCATCATAAAGCCCAGCGGCACAGCCGTGATAGACCTGCTCAAATAATGGCTGCATCTCCTCCAACGTCTCAGCCTCCTCAGGTGCATATCCCCCAATATACTCATATATCCGCTTATGACACAGCTTCTTATACTTCTTGCTAAAACCAGATTCAAAATATGATTTAACCAATGGATGCGTTGCGTATGTCTTTTTCGTTTCATCATAAGAGATAAGCCGCCAGTCCACCAAACCGTTAACCAGGTCCCTGAAATCAAGTTCGCTCATCTTTACTATTACATCATTGAATTTCGTACCTTCTATTTCCTTACGAAAGACACCGGCAAAATCATTTTCAGTTACCTCCTGTCGAAATAGCGAGAATATATTCAAAAATTTCCTCTCTGCCTCAGACATCTTATCCGCGTATTTTTCTAACAGCTTGTTTACGTCCTTAAACCGCTCTTTATCACCAAGTACAAATTCAATATCCGGTGCCTTATTTATATCTCCATCATAGTATCTAACTAAATACCCGGCCAAAGACGTTAGGCTCAATGCATGGCCTTTGTATCTATTGATAACCCTTGTCTTATCATCATCGCTTCCCTTGACGCCTCGCTTTTTCAGCATCAACAGCGCATCAGGAATACTCAGGTCAATCAATGGCTGATTCTCATAACCTCTGTTATCCCATTCAGCCAAATCCTTTAATGGAAATCTTGTGGTAATCAAACACATCCCATCTGCTTTAGGAACATCCGCCAAATAATGAAGCAATTCTGCCAATTCCCGATGTATCATCTTGCCGAACTCACCCCCGGCCTCCGATTTTTGCATTGCCTCAAGACCATCTAATATGATTAAGTACGCTCCCCTGCCAATATACTCCTTTATCCTGTCAGTCTTCTCCCACGTACTTTTTATTGTCTCCGGCTCTATTTGCCCACCGCTCACACATCGCAGCAGCGTATTCAGGAATTGTTCAAGAGAAGCATTGCGATAAAAGCCCCACCAGAAGATTCCATCCGGCCTAATTTTATTTACCTCCAAACTATCGTACCACTTACGCACCAGCGCGGATTTCCCCACACCGCCCCACCCAATAAGCCCCCCAATCTGCACATCAGGATTCTTATACCACCCGGTAATAGTATCAAGCATATCTTTGCGCCCGACAAAGTTCACCTCCGGCGCCGTCTGATTATGCAAACCCGGCTCAAACGGAAAATTTAGCTTCCCCTTCTCAGAAGGTTTTCCGCCAATATAATCCCCAGCTATATTATAAATATCCCGCTGAGCTTCTTCTTTTCCAATATCAAACTCACCTTTTCCTTCATCCATTTAAAATATCCACCCCAATTTTGCAGCGGTTGTACCCAACCATATGGCTGCCTTGCCAACCAGTACTCCAATATCTTTGATAGTTTCACCTGCTGTCTTGGCTTCTTTCAAAATCTCGCCGGTCTTTTTAATACTCTCCGCGATTGACTTTTTGTCGGGCTTCTCATCTTCAAGTTCAATCTTCGCGCCTTCAATTTGATTGGCTATTTTCTTTTTATCTTTTTCTGTAATGTCCAATTCGCCGACTTTTTGTTGAATAGCTTTTATTATTGTAAGAATATCCTCTGCTGATGAATTCTGATTAATATTCAAATCTCTCGCGACGTTATAAATATCTCGCCCTGCATATTGTTCGCCGATGTTAAAAATAGCTCCTTCATTCATTTTTTTTATCTCCTACATTTCATCCATTTTCATAATTGTTTATAACCCCTCGTTTTACGTGAACCCAAACGACACCCGCACCTCGGTATAAGAGGCCCGTTGTATAGTCAGAGTTTGTCTGCTTCTCTTCATCATATATTCCCACATTCTCTTACATTGCCACCATTCCATCATTATTTACTCCCGGCCCCTTTAATCAAGAAAAATCCGCTTTTTTCAAGCCCACTTATGCTGCACTTCCACTCCAAAACACACCCCACAACTCCCCATCCCCGTCAAAACAATTCTCTTTAATCTGTGTCTCTTAAAAAACGTTTTAACCGGCTTCGCGTATCTGCCTTCGCATAAAGCTACAGCGTTACAGGAGCTACGCCGCAGCAGGCTTGTGAATTTAGAATTGTTAACAAAAAAAGTCCTTTTTGGCCATTTTTTTGTTGACTATGTTTGAATTTATGTTAAAATGCCCGTATGTTAGCCAGCATGCTAAAGATTTAGCGGAGAACCGCACGTTTTCGTATCAGCAGATACACGCCAAAAAGCCCAGTCAAGCTTGTCCCCGAAGTTTTATTAAGGCGACCAAAATGCCTATGTTTTCCATATTATCTATATAGCCGTTTA
>JAQYWI010000126.1 GCA_030145015.1 Desulfobacterales bacterium | reverse complement strand
ATTATCAAAAACCATACAAGAAGGCAAAACATCATTTGAAGCATTCTTGACAGGTTTTTGCAGATCTTTTATGATGAAATTCTAAAAATTTCCAGGATTGATCCCGTTACACCTGGAATGAACTTTTTCTGATATAAACTGAACATGACCAAGGAAATTATTCCACAAAAAATTACGGCACTTTTTGTTTACGGACGCCCGCCGCTGGTGTTTGCCGGAATGCTGTGTGCCATTGCCGTTATATGGACCCAAAGCCCTATTGTGTACACCATCGGAGTCGTTCTTTTATTCATCTCCATGAGCTTTGATCTGGTCGACGGCTGGTTTGCCGCCCGCTTTGAGCTCAACCCCAGAATGGCGCAACTCGCCGACCGCCTGATGGATAAGGTGGTCTACTCCATAATCTTTCCCCTGGTTGCCGTCGGTGTCATGTGGCGGGTTCATTTTGCATCGCCCAACCCCAGCAAAGGGGAAATATTACATGCCCTTCTGGTGCTGCTTCTGGCCGTAACCGTTCTGATTCGGGACAATTTTGCGCATTTTATGCGTAGTTTTGCCATCCGCAAGGATCAGGAACCCGAATACAAAGAATTTACCCGCCTGCGAACGATTGTTGCCGCACCGGTAGGTGCCCTGCTTTACGCCTATGCGTTTTATGTGCCGGAAGGGCCGCTCTCAAATATCTATTTCTGGATTTCGTGGCTGGGAAATCTGCCGCTGCGGGGTTTGTTCTTTATTGAAATCATATTTTTGATCATTAATTTCGGCTCAATTGCAGGCTACGTCCGCAAGTATGGTACCCTGTGTTTAGATGAGCTGTGCCTTGGAAATGAACAGATGCGCCGTCGCATTCTGGCCTTCTTTCCCAACGCCTTAACCGTCATGAATGCCATGATGGGGCTGCTGGCCGTATTTTTTGCCTACCAGGGACGCATTCGCGAAGCATCCCTGTTTTTGATGGGCGCAGCTTTATTTGACAAACTCGACGGCGCAGTTGCGCGCAAACTCGGCCTGACAGAAGACTTGGACGAGGAAAAACCGAAAAAAGCAATCAGCTTTGGCAGTCTGCTCGACGACATATCGGATACGGTCAGCTTCTGTATCGCACCGGCCTGGATATTCTACATAACGCTCTCAAACTATTCGGATCCGGTGATTCAACAATTGCCGATAGGCTGGATCGCATGGCTGTATGCCGTGATGGGAATAGGCCGGTTGATTTATTTCACGCTGGACAAATCACCCATTCGCGGGTTTTTTAAAGGAATGCCGACAACGGCTGCCGCTATGCTGGCGATGTCCGGTTTGATCATCTTTTCCCAGGCGGTTAACGATGCATCCGATTGGGCACGTTTCTGGGGAATTTTTAGCTTCGGTTTAATTATTTTGGCTGCAATAATGATGAATTTATATCCGCTTCGCTATCTGCACCTGGGACGCTTTATGAGCCGGCATCCCTGGTTTGGACGCGGCACCCTTATCGTCATCGGCTCTGTGTTCACACCTTATTTTGGGCAAGCCTGCCTGATTTACATGTTTCTTTATACCCTTTCACCCATCATCACCTGGCGCATCGAGCCGGAGGTAGCTGCCAGGGAGACCCAGACGAAACCCGCCTAGTTTTTTCAAAAAATTCATTTCACGCCCGATAGCTGTGTTCTATAACTAGAAGTGCCTAAAATGAGCTAAAATGCCTAAAGTGACTAAAGTTATGGTCTCGCTGCGCTCCATCTTTTTTAAAATGGTCGTTCGACCCTGAGGCTCTCGACGGGCAGAATTCCTTAACTCCAGGCACTTTAGCTCACTTTAGTTCACTTTAGGCACTTATAACTTTATTTTTCTCTGTCTTCGAAAGTGAACTGCTGATTTTGAGATAAATGCGGCTGATTTTGGATTTACTTGTAAGTCGTGTCTTTGGTTTTAAATTTAAAAAAGGGCCCGTCTCCTTTGACCACGATCGGTTCGGGCACCGCCCAGCTGCCGCCCAGGGCACGATGAAGGTTGACGCGGTTGGTTAAAATGTTCAAATCCACCAGGGTCAGATTCTCTTCGGCTATAAAACGCGTCTGTTGGGCGTCAAGCACATCTATGTATTGCACCAGACCTCTTAAATAGCGGTTTTGAGCCACCCGCTGGGTGGCGCGGGCTTCCTCTAAAAATCTAAGCTCGCGTTGCCGGCGTTCAAGCTGCTTTTTGCGAATCAGCAAGGCGCCTTCCACTTCGGCAAATGCATTTAAAACCGTGTCGGCATAATCGGATACGGCCTGCTCGTACTGAGCTTCAACCCCCCGCTGGCGGGCTTTTAGGCGGCCGGCATCCATCAACGGTTGAACAACACCGCGGGAAAAGTTCCAGATAAGACTGTCGCTTTTAAAAAGCCCGTTGGTCTCATCGGAGTTCCAGCCGTAATTACCGGTTAATGTAATGGCCGGAAAGCGTGCCGCTTTGGCCGAACCGATCCGCTGGGTTAAAGCCTCCAAGCGCGCCTCTGCGGCCCTGATATCCGGTCGTCTTAACAGCAACGTCGACGGCAAACCGGCGGGTACCGCATCCGGTCTGCGGTAGTAGTCTTCAGGCTGGAGCCGGGCCGGCCGGGTTTCGGGATAGCGGCCCAGCAAAACCGATAACTGCTGCTGACTGACCCCCAGTTGCTGCTGCAACGCGGGTACCCGCGTTTCAGCTCCGGCCAGAATACGCCGTGCCTGCCGCACATCCAACACGGAAATCAGACCCCGTCGGTAACGCGTCTCGACAAACTGCAAACTTCGCTTAAAAGCCTCGATGCTCTGCTCGGCAATTTGCAGCCTGCGTTCCAGCGCCTCAATCTGAAGATACAGATTGATGGTTTCCGCCACCAGGGTCTGGGCCAGGGTGCGGCGGTTTTCTTCATCAACCAGAATATCATCCCGTGCCGCCTTGGAAGCTTTAGCCAGACGACTCCAGAGATCGATTTCAAAAAGCGCCGGAAAGGTCAGCTGATGGGTGGTAATCGTCTCGCCGCGGCCGAGATTACCGGCGCCGGAGTGACGTTTATCCCAATCATAATCAAAGCCTACCTGGGGCCAGCGGTCTGCACTCACCTGAACATATCGGGCTCGGGCTTCGATGATCCGGGCGGCGGCCTGCTTCAAATCCCAGTTTCGTTTTAAGACCTCTTCAACCAGCACATTGAGTTCCGCGTCGCCAAAATCCTGCCACCAGCGATCCGCAATAACCGGATTGGCAGCCGGCTCGGTCTGGTCATTCTCGTAGGATTCCGGAATCTCTATATTCAAATCGGGACGCTGGTAATCAGGGCCTAAATTGATGCAGCCGGTCAGGCCTGCAAATAAAATAAGCGTTAAGCTGAATATACAAATCCAGTGTTTCATAACCGGGTCTCCTTTGATTTAGCGCCCAATCCATTTATGGAAAATTCAACAATATGATCAATCAAACGCCCTTTGAAGTCCGCATCATTATCACAGCCCATAAAGCTGCTGATCAGGGGCCTTGCAAAGTTGAAGCAAAGCACCATTCCAAACACACTAAAGATGTTCAGGGCCAGCCTTTCCTCCTCAATATCATCCGACAGGGCGGAGCGCAGGTCTTGCAGCAAATTTTCAAATAAAGGTCTCAAGGCCTGGTCGGCGATCATCTTGAACGCCGCCGTGGGTTTGGCCAATTCACCGGAAATCAACCGGTGGTGGCGCTTGCGCTCTTCCTCAGAAAGGGGCCCTTCTATAAAGGCCCGGGCCAGAGATTCAACAACGATTGATGGTGTCAGGGTTCCGTTGGCCTCCAGGGATTCCCGAAAACATTCTTGGATCCGTATGGCGTGCGGCAACCAGCGGGACCGGAACACTTCCAGATAAAGGTTTTGCTTATTGCCGAAGTGGTAATTTACGCCTGCAAGGTTGCAGTTGGCTGCAGCGGTAATTTCTCTGACACTGACCGCATCGTAGCCCTTTAAGGCAAACAGTGCTTCAGCTTTATCGAGAATGCGTTCCTTGGTGCAATCATTCTTAGCGTTTTTTTGGTTTGTGCCGGCATCCATGGGTCTTATCCTTTGAAAGTTTCAAACGTTTGTATTAAACAACCGTTTTAGTGTCAAGCTATTTTAAATAAATATAAGCCTTGCAAGTCAGTTCAAATTAAAGTAGAAGAAAATTTACCAAACAGGCGCTGAAGGTAAAGACACCCAAATCAGCATAAACGTCTATCACGGAGGTTTAAAGAATTGCCGAATGCGTGCATCGCCTGTTTGATAGCCTTTCCGGAAATGCCGGCTTTTTGGTTTTGATGATCGCTCCAAAAGACCGGGCATAATTTTTTGCCCACCTTCGGGTGACCGGATATTTGGAAAATGAATTCCATAATCAGGTTTCAGGCCTGCTATGGCATGAACCGAATATTGGGCCACAATCATTCCCAATAGGAAATTTTAGAACACCTGCTATTCAAAATAGGAAAAGATTTAATCAATGGAGAGTTGAAAAGGAATCAATGGCTGAAACGATAAAATCTTTGGGTATCTGTCTGGGGGCATCGACCATATCCATTGTGCAGTTGAAACTGGAGCCGATCGATCGAAGTTCCGGCAGTCCACAACAGGATCCAAAACCGACCCTGATTGACTACGCCCTGTATCCCCATGAAGGCGATCCCAAGCAGACCCTGTTAAAGGCTTTTGAGCAGCTGGATCTGAATTCATTTGACACCATCGCTGCCACCGGGCGCAAATTCCGTAAATTTGTAAAGCTGACCTCCATATCCGAGCCTGAAGCCGTCGAATATGCCTATCAATATATCAAACCGTCAGATGTCGCCTGCCCGGCCGTAATTTCTGCCGGTGGGGAGACCTTTATGGTCTATGCTTTGGATCGATCCGGACGCATATCCAATGTCATCACCGGAAACAAATGTGCCTCGGGCACCGGTGAGTTCTTTTTGCAGCAACTACGGCGCATGAATGTTTCGCTGGATGAAGCCGCCCAATGGGCCTCCGTAGAATTGCCCCATCACGTTTCCGGCCGCTGCTCGGTATTCTGCAAATCCGATTGTACCCACGCCACCAATAAAGGGATTCCAAAATCACAGGTCACCGCCGGACTATGCAAAATGATGGCCAGCAAAATTCTGGAACTCCTCAAAAAAGTGGAACGGCGCAATTTGATGGTAACCGGAGGCACCGCACGCAACCGCATGATGATCGAATACTTGCGACAGGAAATACCGGGACTGATGGTACCGGATGAAGCGCCCTATTTCGAGGCATTGGGCGCCGCGTTATGGGCGTTTGAACACGAAACAGCCCCTTATCAGGGTCCGGCGAATCTGTTTCATTTAGAAGTCACATCCTTCGACACGCTGCCGCCGCTAAAAAATTTCGCATCTCAGGTGGAATTTAAAACCATCGAAAAAGGGCACATTCGCCCCGGCGACGTCTGTATTTTAGGTCTGGATGTCGGTTCCACCACAACCAAAGCGGTGCTGCTGCGTAAATCAGATGATGCCATGTTGGCCTCGGTGTACCTGCGTACCAACGGTGATCCGGTCGGCGCTTCCCGGCTATGTTATCGCTCCATTTTAGATCAGATCGAGTCGCAGTTGGATCCGGCCCAAATATCGATTATCGGCATCGGGATTTGCGGCTCCGGCCGTCAGATTGCCGGTTTACATGCGCTCAGCGACGGCGTCATCAACGAGATCATCGCCCATGCCACCGCCGCGGTATACTTTGATCCCAAAGTCGACACCATTTTCGAAATCGGAGGACAGGACGCCAAATACACCTACATCACCAATGGGGTGCCGTCCGATTATGCCATGAACGAAGCCTGTTCGGCCGGCACCGGCTCTTTTTTAGAAGAATCGGCCCACGAAACCCTGGGTGTTGAAATGGAAAAAATCGCCGGGGCGGCCATGCAGGGGGAGCAACCGCCGAATTTTAACGACCAGTGTGCCGCATTTATTGCCTCCGATATAAAAAACGCCATCCATGAAGGCGTCCGGCATGAAGACATTGTTGCCGGACTGGTTTATTCCATCTGCATGAACTATGCAAACCGGGTAAAAGGCAATCGGCCGGTGGGTGAAAAAGTATTTATGCAGGGCGGCGTTTGTTACAACGAAGCCGTGCCGCTGGCCATGGCCTCCCTGGTCGGTAAACCCATTATTGTTCCGCCGGAACCCGGACTCATGGGCGCATTTGGCGTTGCACTTGAAGTTAAGAATCGAATTGATCAGGGCTTGATGCCCGCAACCCATTTTGACCTTCAGAACCTGGCAAACCGTGAAGTTACCTACGAAAAGCCATTTGTATGCAAAGGCGGAAAGGAAAAATGCGACCGGCGCTGTGAAATCGCCATGATCCGGGTGGAAGGCAAAAAATATCCTTTTGGCGGCGCCTGCAACCGCTATTATAATCTGCGCCACAATGTCCGTTATGATGTCAAAAAGCTGGATCTCGTTAAAATGCGCCAGCAACTTATATTTGAAAAATATGGGGCGCGTCCCCCGGCGGAAATGGGCATCCAACAACGGGGGGTTGTTGGATTTAACCGAAGCTTTTTGATTAACACCTATTACCCGTTGTATTCTAATTTTTTCTCTGAACTGGGCTACAAGGTTATTTTACCTCAAGAGCCCTCCCAGGAAGGTATCGACCAGCGCAATGCACCTTTTTGCTATCCGGTTGAACTGGCCCATGGCTTTTTCTATTCGCTAATCGAATCCAACCCGCCACCCGACTATATTTTTCTACCGCACTTCAAAGCGGTACCCGACGACAAAAATGCCGCTGCGAATTCACAATCCCAGGTGTGCCCTCTGGTTCAGGGCGAAACATTTTTTCTGCAAACCACTTTTCGCAAAAAGCTGGACCAGCTCGCCCAGGACGGCACCAGGCTGTTGGCCCCGCTGATTGATCTGTCAGAGGGAATAGATGATGCCCGCGGGCCTTTGATTCAATCCGCAATGCAAATGGGATTAAAACGCAAAGCGGCTGAAAAAGCATTTGATAAAGCACTGCAGAAACAACTCGATTGCATGACGGAAATGCAAACCATCGGCCAGATCGCCCTGGCGGAACTTGAAGCCGATCCGGATAAATGCGCGGTGGTTATTTTCTCCCGGCCCTATAATGGATATGCCGATGAGGCCCACATGGGCATCCCCCATAAATTCGCCTCCCGAGGCATTCAGGTGATACCGCTGGATTTTCTCAGATTCGACCAAGAGCGCTCCAAGCGTCATATGTACTGGGGAATGGGCCAAATAATGATGAAAGCGGGTCGGCTGGTCGAACGCCACCCCCAGCTCTTCGGCACTTATATCACCAACTTTTCCTGCGGACCGGATTCATTTGTGGTCGGTTATTTCAGAGAAATCATGGGCCGCAAACCTTCATTGACATTGGAACTGGACAGCCACACCGCGGATGCGGGCCTGGAAACCCGCGTCGAGGCCTTTTTGGATATCGTAAAGGCCTACCGGCAGCTGGTCGCTCAGAAAAAAATCATTCACCAAAGCAAGGCGTTTTCCCCGGCTCAGATCGCCAATCAAAACGGAACCGTAAACGTGATAACATCTTCCGGTGAGGCCATCGCGATGACCGATCCGCGTGTTACGGTGCTGATGCCATCCATGGGCAAGTTACTCTCCGAGGCATTTGCGGCCGTCTTGAAAGGATCGGGGTTTAATGCCAAAGCACATCGGCCCGCTGACGAAGCCGTGCTAAAGCTGGGGCGTGCCAACACATCCTGTAAAGAATGTCTGCCGCTGATCCTGACGACCGGTGCCCTCCTGGATTACATTAATAACGGCAGAAGAGAAGATGAAGTCGTCGTCTACTTCTTTGCCACCGGCTCCGGGCCGTGCCGCTTCGGGCAATATTATATTTTTATGGAGGATCTCCTCAAACGGCTTCAAATTCCGGACGTGGCCTTGTTTACGCTGTCGGCCGAAGACGGTTATGTGGGGATGGATAAAGATTTTGACACCCGGGCCTGGTGGGCAGTTGTTGCGTCCGATGTCATGGAAGATATCCGATCGATGATTCTGGCCAATGCCGTTGACCCGCAAAACGCATTGGAGATATTTGCGGCGGAGTGGGAGTCAATTTTAACCGCGCTGCAAAGCGGGGGATTTTCAGGGCTTGAAAAGCAATTGAGGCACACTGCCGGGAATCTGCGCCAAATTCCCCTGAAGCAACCGCCGGAAAAGGTTCCGACCATCACCCTGGCAGGAGAAATATTTGTGCGCCGGGATGGGCTCTCCCGGCAAAATATCACCGAACGTTTGGCTGAAAAAGGGTTTGCCACCAGTTGTGCACCGGTTGCCGAATGGGTGTTATATTGCAACAACATGGTCAATCAAGGGCTGCAATGCGCCGAACCCATGACGATGATGGAAAAGCTCAAATTTAAAATCCGCAGCAAATTCCAGGTCCGTTACGAAAAACGAATCAAATCGATTCTTTCCGAATCAGGACTGGTGCACGCTGAGCCCCTCGATATCGACACCTTCATCAATAATGCCTCAACCTACATATCCAAAAACCTTCCAGGGGAAGCGATTATTACCATCGGGGGATCTATGACCGAGATCGTTTCCCATTCTTGCGGTGTCATCGCCATCGGTCCGTTTGGATGCATGCCCAATCGGTTGTCGGAGGCTATTTTAAACGAAACCATGACCGCCAAAGAAAAGCTGGCTACCGAACCGCAAAACCATCAACTTAAGGCCATCCTTGCCGATATCGATGAGCTGCCATTTCTGGCAATTGAAAGCGATGGCTCTCCTTTCCCGCAACTCATTGACGCTAAACTGGAAACATTCTGCTTACGGGCCGAACGCTTGCATAACCACATAATAAAATACCAAAGCTAAATTGACCGCAAGATGTGAAGCCATGTCACCGGCAACCCCGCCACATAAGATCCAGTTGCCCGAGCCCCGATACGATGGCGACGTGTCGGTCGGAAGATAAGCCAAATCATAGATCTCCGTAAGCTTCCGCCTTCAGAGATCAGCGTTTCTTGGAAGAATTTATCTTGGCCATTTAAACACGATCGGGCTGATAATTCCTTACATGGCAGATTTAACCGGTTTCAATCCTCTCCTGTTCTTCTTCACAAAGCGCAGCTTTAATTCCTTGTGAATGATCGACGGTGGTCAATACGAGGCCGCCAATAACAAAGAAAAGAACAATGGCCACAATACTAATCCTGCTCGTACCTGTTAATTGCCCGACGATTCCGAAGAGGAAGGGCCCAACGATACCCGCAAATTTACTGCTCACGTTATAAAAACCAAAAAATTCTGCTGATTTTGACGGTGGGGACATAGAACCGTACATAGATCTGCTAAGTGCCTGGGTTCCACCCTGGACCAATGAAACCAATACGGCTAAAAGCCAGAAGTGAAGCGGCGCTCTCATGAAATATCCCAGCACGGCAATAATTGAGTAAACTCCCAAGGCAATAAGAATGGAGTTTTTTGTTCCGATTCTTTTGGGCAACCTGCCAAATATCAGCGTAAATGGAAATCCAAGGAATTGTACCAATAAGATTGCGCCAATCAAATGGGTTCTGCCAATCCCAATTTCCGCTCCAAAAATCACAGCCATTATAATAATCGTGCCCACCCCGTCATTATAAATCCAAAAGGCCACGAGAAATTTTGCCAGCTCTTTAAACTTTTTGATATCTTTGAAGGTTTTTTTAACTCTCTTATATCCGGCCAAAAAAGGATTCGGACTTTCATCTTTCGAAATGATAGTCCGAGGTTCAGAAACATTCTTGAAAATGGGTATGGAAAAAATAGCCCACCAGATACCAACAGTTATAAAAGATATCCTTGAGCCCCATTCAGCATCAGGAATCCCAAAGAAAGCAGGCTTTAGTATCATTAAAAGATTTATCGCCAGCAAAATCCCACCGCCCAAATACCCATACGCATATCCCCCGGCGGAGACATTATCAATTTCGTCTGCTCTAGCCACATGGGGCAATAGGCTATCATAAAAAATATTGCCGCCCCCGAAACCTATTCTTCCAAAAATATATAAGAGCGACGCATAAAACCACATCCCACTTCCGATACATATTAAAAGGGATGTGGCTAAAACACCGACCAAAGCAAACAGGCCAAGAAATTTTTTCTTTGCAACAGAATGATCTGCGATCGCGCCCAAGATAGGTGCAGTTAAGGCGATCATTAACATCGCTATCATATTTGAATATCCCCAATAACTGGTCGCAGTCGTTTTCCCCAGTGTTGCGCCTGCGACAGAGCTATAAAACTCAGGAAGAACGGCTGCCATGACGGTGGTTGCAAATGCAGAATTTGCCCAATCGTACATTTTCCAACTTCTGATTATCTTTTGGCGTTCCTTGTCCATAGCTAATCCTTTAGATAATTCGGCCCAACAATGAGATTATAAAAAAGGGCAGCCCTCGACTCGACCAAGCCGTTCGGCCCTGAGCCCTTCGGTCGTGAGCTCAGGGTCGAACGACTCACGGCCGATGGGCGCGTCGCAGGCTGCGGCTGTCTCTTGATGGCTGGCACAGAGGCCCCGCCTAAGGGTCGGGATGCAAGCACCCGCCCTACTGCCTTTATGGTCCTGCCAGGTTAAGCCGGAAAACGACAGGTCAGAGCCCCTGGAGGACCACTCAGGCCGGAAAACGACAAGTCAAAAATAAGGCTCAAAGCAATCTTGTGGTGATCTGTATAATCTGCGGATCGGAAGCCCGAACCCTTGAACCTACTCATTTTGCAGCAACTGATTAACGATCTTCTGCAGTTCCACGGCATTATCTGAAAAAACCCACTCCACGCCGCGATTCACTTCGCGAAATAAACAATTTTTTGAATTCACATAACCGGTAGCCAATTTCTGCTTCAATTCTCTATGCTTTTTCAGACGGGATTTGGTTAGCAGAACGTAATGTCCGGCAAATCCGCTGTAGTTTTGCCCTATTGCCAATTTGCTTAATCGGGAGAAATTAAAACTCGCAACCGGAAGAAATGCGGATTTGGGTACAAACTCAATCAGGTCAAACATCGCCGGTGTCATTGTCAAAAAGTGGTAATCTTCCTCGGGTTCGAGCGCTGAAAACAGATCTTTTAGAATGCGGCCCTGATGAACCGGATCCGGATATACCTCTGCCTTTATTTCAACCATGAGATGAATTTGTTTGCCGTATCGCTGGATCATTTCAGCCAGCGATGGAATCAACGGAAATTCGGATTTCAACTCCGCCAGGGCGGTCTTCCGGATTTCAAGCTTAGAACCGAACACTCTTCGAAGATCGGCGTCATGCATGATAACCGGATAGAGGTCTCGGGTCCAGCGCAGATCAAACTCGATTCCCCAAACACCCTGGGCTTTTGCGCGGTCAAAAGCGGAAAAGGTATTTTCAAATACAGTCAAATTGTCGTATTCGCCCCGATGCGAGATAATTTTGCATTGCTGCAGGCGATCTGTACCGGGAATCGATTGCGGCCAGCGGGCATAGAAATAGTCCAGAATTTGACGAAGCTGTGCTTCCAGGGTATTGAAAATTTTCATTTTGGATAGGAGAAGAATTGAGCTAAAATTAAAAATGATCTAAAATGCCTAAAGTTGAGGAATTCTACCCGTCGAGAGCCTCCCGTCGAGAGCCTCCCGTCGAGAGCCTCCCGTCGAGAGCCTCTGGGTCGAACGACTGGGTCGAACGACTGGGTCGAACGACTGGGTCGAACGATCCTATTTATAATAAAAGATGGAGCGCAGCGAAACCATAATTTTAGGCATTTTAGCTCATTTTAGGCATTTTAGGCACTTCTAACTTTAGAGCATCTTCGGAACGTTATTTCTCTGTCTTCGAAGATAATCCGATATTTTTGAGATAGCTTCTAGTATATTAAGAAAAACTGAGCGGCAATTGCAAGTGCAATTGTTTGGAAAAGAACTTAGGTGCAGTTACCGGTATTGCTGATGGTGGCCTTTTGTGAGCTTTTTTAAGCTTCTGAGTTTTGTGCTGCTGGGTGTGCTGCTTTTCTTTTTCGTAAGTCGCTTGAGGCTGACGAGTTTGGCGCGTTTAGCATTAAGGTGCGTATCCGCCACAGGCAGACGGCTGATTAAATGCCGGGAAAGCTCATCAACTGTTTTTACTTTCTCTGAATCCCGCAAATTTAGCCCGGATCGAATCGAGATCGTTGCCAGATCGGTGATCGCCAGCGGAAGCCCGCCTTCGTGGTGGCGGGTAACGTGCTGATCGGACCAAAGTTTTTTGCCGCTGCGCGTATCCCATATGGTAATAGATGCCCCCACTGCCATTTGGGAATAAACACCGGCATACACGCGTTGAAACTCGGTTACCTCTCCTATGACAACGGCATCGCAACCTAGAATTTGACCCAGCCTTTTAGCGGAAACATGACTAAACTTTTCATAATTCATCAAGTTGTAACGCTTAAGTTTTCGATCCACTTCGTGCAACTCAATATCTTTGTATGGATGCGGGGCTAAATGGCTGTAAAAAGTGGCGCGGACAAATTCATCGAGATCCTCGCGCTCTGTCCGGTTGCCAAAAGGCAGAATCGCAATTGATTTTGGGGGATTTCTGAGTTTAACGATTTGGCTTGAGTCATCGTTGTCTTTGACAAATGGGAGCTGTGCCCCACAACTGCATAAAATCATAAGACAAATTAAAGGTGCCATCCATTTCAGCGTTAACCCCAAAGAGTCGCTGCAAGGCAAACCCGTGCCGGAATTCAGCATCAACTGCTTTAAAAAACTCCTGACCCGATAAGCCCGTTCAGTCTTTCCGGATTTGCTTTTGCCGGTTGAATCGACCAACGGTATGCCCCCCTTTTTTAGAAGCTATCTCAAAAAAAACCTTCCCCCTTAAAAAAAGATAGCCGACCCATCATCCACTCGCGCCCCCAAAAAAAACCGGGCCACCTCTTCCAGGTAACCCGGTTTCTTACGACTTTCTCAGGCAACCCGGCGATCCCGCTCGAAAAAGTGTTTGCGGGACCCGTGGCTTTCCGTCCCCCGATTACTCGGGGTTTGGCTTTTTCACGAGTGGATTCTACTTTTGACGCTCTGGTATTCCAGTATTCGACCCGTAATTCTGCAATAAACAGGCCTAAATCGGCATTTACCTAAATATTATATTATTTCAATAGCTTAAATCTATCCACCAATTCAGTTCCCTTGAAAATATGCCGAATATTGTCAGATTTTTTGACAAAAATGGAACAAATCCCACCTGCATGGCCAAAATGATTGCAACAAATAAACTCTCAACACAAAAATTTCGAAATAATGCATCATCTTATTAAAGCCACAGGGAAAAATGCCGATAAAAAACATATACCTGGTGCACAAAATTCACCATAACGCTCCCATTCGATAATACATAATAAGAAAATTGCGAAAAAATCGGCGAGGCCCATGTTTAAATTAATTCAGAAAACCAATCCTGGACATTATTACGAAACCCAAAAAGAGGACTTTCTGGTCGGAAAGTCGAAGCAATGTGAGATTATTATTGAAGATCCTCATATTTCAGATGTTCAGGCCAAGGTGAGAACAAAAAACAACAGATATTTCATTAAAAACCTGGGACAAGATCCAATCTCCGTAAATGGTCAAAAAACCGCGGGAAAGTTTATAAATAATGGAGATGAAATTGCGCTGGGTAAAACCAAGTTTCTCATCCAGCTTTCCGCGAAGGAGCTTCAACTTCCGCACCAAACTTCGATGGAGGCAAAAACCCTGGTGTTGGACTCGCCAACTGAAGAAACGGTTGGACCTCGATTGGTGTGTACCACATCCTCCGGCAAAAACATGATCATCCCCCTTAATATGGAAAAACTCATCATAGGGCGATCAAATGAAGCCACTCTGAAGTTGATTCATCCTTCCATTTCGCGCAAACATTGCGTTATTGAAAAGCAAAAGGTCGGTTTTGTGGCCAGAAACATCAGCACCACCAATCCCCTTTATCTAAATGACCAGACGATATCCGAAAGGCGCCTTTTTTCGGGGGATCAACTCCGGATGGGTACGTTTTCAATCACCTTTATTTCTGACAGCCCGGCCGACGCCCGTCAGGCAACGCAGAAAATAATCACCAAAACAACACACTCAAACCGGGGAATTTGGCTGGCCGCGATGCTGATCATCGTTTTTTCAGGATACCTGTCCTATGTACATGTCTACACACCGTGGAAAAACCAGCAAAAGCTTGCTGAAGTTGCAAACCAGATCGAACTGGGCGAGTACCTTCCGGCGAGAGATATACTAAAACAGCTGCTGCTTACCGATCTTTCTGCTGACAATACCCAAACCGCCAAGGAGATGCTTGCTCAAATAACCCTGGCGATCACCCAGCAAAAAGCTGAAAAAGGGAATGTGGACGCAGCCAAAGTATTCTTGAAAAAATATCTGGCACAGCACGGTCACGGAAAAGAAGCCGAAGCCCTTTGGGACCGTCTGGATTATTACCGCTTAACACTGGGCGAACAGCTGGAATCGAAAAATCAGCATCAATCAGCCCTAAAGGAGTATTCTTCCATTCGGGAAGACAGCCTGTACTTCGAAGAAGCCCAGAAAGCCATTCGCCGGATTTGGCTGGCCTACCAGCAAAAAAACCGTCAGAAGCAAAATGTTGCTCAGCTTCTCAAAGAAGCTGAGACCCATTTTCTTGCGAAACGCTACCTTACGCCGGTCAACAAAAATGCCTTTGCAGTCTACCAGGCCGTACTTTCGCTGGACCCCAAACATAAATTGGCGCTTCAACGCATTCAGCAGATCAAGACATTTTACCGCGAACACGGAGAAGGTTATTTTAAAAAAGGAGCCTGGTCCAAAGCCCTTAATTATTTTGAACGCTACAGTATCATTGATCCCGGGTCCAAGTACATTAAAGAAAAAATAAGTGTTTGTCGTCAAAAAATGGTTTCAGCCGCAAATGCCGGCCTTAAAAACAAGCAGGCAGAAAATAAAGAAAAAGAAAAGCGCGCAGAGATCCAGCGCCTCCTGGAAGAATCCGGAACCGAAAGCTCCAGGATTATGA
Organism: Desulfobacterales bacterium; assembly: GCA_030145015.1. The sequence continues at coordinate 1,194 of JAQYWI010000126.1, read as the reverse complement.
AGTATCTGTTTGAGGATCAAGAGGGTGAAAAAAAATCCGACACCCCCTGGTAATACGACCTAATTGAATCAACACTTAGTACAGACGAAACTACCTGAATCCTATGAAAATAAAAAATACAGGTCTAACAATATTAATCGCTATATGTTTGGCATTCGGGGCGACCTCCTGCGCCATAAAGGATATGCTGTTGGGGCCGCCGGAGCCCACCGTGCTTGAGGAGCAACAGCTTCCGTACAAAGTGGCCATACTTCCGTTTGTCAATAAAACAACCAACCCCGAAGCCAGCAGCATCGTCCGCAAGATGTTCTACAATTTTTTCGGCTCCCTGAACTACCTGGATCTCGAGCCTTTTGTAATTGACGACAATTTGAAGAGAAATAATCTTTACCAGCCAATTGCCGCCGGCGAAGCGGTCTCGGCAACGCAACTGGGGCAACTGCTGGGTGTGGACGCCGTTATATTCGGAGAAGTTCTCAGTTTAGGCAAGACTTATGCATTGGTGTATGCTGACAATGCGGCCGCCCTCAAGGCAAAAATGGTTCGTTGCAACTCCGAGCAGGTTATCTGGGAACTCGAGCATAGCATTCGGCAGCAGGAAGGAGAGGTGCCATTGAGTCTTACCGGTCTGGCTGCAGCTATCGTCAAAACGGCGATCAGTTATCAACAGGCCTCTCACCTTCAGGCAGCAGCCGAGTTATGTATGAAGATGATCGCCACCATTCCGAATCCTGAAGCCGTGAGCGAACCGCCGCCTAAAATCCAGGCCCTGGTACACAACGGGACCGGCAAACTGCTGCGACCCGGAGATCTGATAAAAGTGGCTTTGATCGGTGAAAAGAACCAATTCGCCAGCTGGAGTATCCCCCCGCTGATCGAAAATCTCCCCTTGAAGGAAAAAGAACCGGGGGTCTACATAGGGGCCTATCGTATCCGACCCAAAGATCGGCTACCCCACGGACGCATTGTCGGGTATCTGCGATCCAATAAAGGTACCGGCAGCCAATGGGTAGACACACTGGGTCCTGTAAAAATAGGTGCGCCGACATTGCTGCCCGCTGTCATATCCGAAGATACGATATTAAACGCAAAAAAAAGCCCCTACCTTGTAAAAAATGCCCTGGTGGTTTTGCCCGGCGCCAAGCTTACCGTAATGCCCGGCACGGTCATCTGGTTTCTCAAACTTGGGCTGGT
>JAQYWI010000311.1 GCA_030145015.1 Desulfobacterales bacterium | reverse complement strand
ACATGATCCTTTTTGGCATAGTCGATTGGCACGCACATGATTTTCGAATTGTTTCCGGCTTCTTCAAAAAGTGTAAGCAATTGTTGACTTTGATTTGAAATATAACGTATCGATATCGCTACTCTTAGCATGTTAGATAGGCCGTTGATTTCTATTTGATATATTGATTGGATATCCAGAGCATACTTGTATAATCGAACCACCTGCGGTATTTTCAATGTATCAATACCGATTGAAACAATGCCTTTTAAAGGTAAACGCCGAGAGTGAAATTAAACGACGGATTACTTTTTGTTTAATCCCTCGCTTTTTTGAGATAAAATCTAAAAATACAATCCAGGATAAAGACTCGACTTTTTCTTGGGGCCAATTTCAACTCACTAAACTTTACATTGAAAATACGTGGCGAAGATTCATTTGTGAATATTTTTTTAATATACGTTCGAGATGATGACTTCTATCAATTTTTGCCAGAGGAACTTGGAGGTTCAAAGTCCGGCGACAAAAGGATCAAGGTCATGGCGTTCCCGCCTTTGGGAATCGAAACCCTTGCTCCTGTGGTGAGACAACATGGCCACCGAGTACATATGTTTGACACATGTCATCCGCAGATGAATCCCCACCATATAACTCAAGCGGTAGAGAAGGAACTCCCCGATGTCATTGCACTTTCATTTTTATCTACGACCACCTATCCGCCCGTTAAAGCCTTGACAAAACGACTCAAGATGGTTGCACCGGACACACCGATCATTTTGGGAGGTGTTTTCGCTTCCATGAATGCAATGCAAATCTTAAAGGATTGCCTCTATGCAGATTGTGTGGGAGTCGGAGAAGGTGAGGAACTTTTACCGGATTACCTCAACAATCTGAATAACCCTGGCAATGTGGCAGGGTTGGTTTGGCGCAAGGGTGATGAGATTATACAAAATGAGCCTCGCCCTCTTATCCGTGATCTGGATAAATTTCCCTACCCTGACCGGGAAAGTCTGCCAATTGATTATATTGAATCAATTCCTCTTGATGTTCCCGCGGTTTTATCTCTCGATAAATTCTGTACGATACAGACGTCAAGAGGCTGTCCATACGGCTGTATTTACTGTGATATACCTTCTCTATTTAATGGCAAATGGCGTCACCGCTCAGCTGAACACGTTCTGGGAGAAATGCAACAGCTCAATGATGCGGGTTACCGCTCGATCTACCTTACGGATGACCATTTCTTGCTCAAACGCAAGAACATTACTGAAATCTGCAACGGCATAATCGAACGTGGACTTGAGTTCCGCTGGGGCTGCGAGGGCCGGGTCGATTCAGTTGCCGTTGACCAACTACCGCACATGAGTAAGGCGAACTGCACCTCCCTGGCTTATGGCATCGAAGCCGGCACCCAGAAAATCCTAGATCGACTTAATAAAAATCAGACCATCGAACAAATCGAATATGCTGTCCGCGAAGCAAAGCGCAATGGGATTGAGAGAGCCCACGGCTTTTTCTTGGTTGGTTCGCCCGGCGAGACTGAAGCAGAAATAATGGAAAGTTTTCGGCTCGCGGCACGGCTGGAACTGGATACATTTAGTTTTAATCGCTTGTGTGTCTATCGGGGTACTCCCTTATGGCAGGAATACATAGACCGCGGGATCATCGATGATGAGCGAGATTGGCATAAATGGTTCAAGTGTTCCGACATCGACCCAACTATATTACCGAGTGATGTGGTGAACCGGGCGCGGATGAAGGGGATCGCATTGCTCTTCCTTCATCGTATCTTTAGACGTCCGATTCGAACCTATCGACTTTTACGCACCTTTAGTAAATATATGAAGAAATCCGACATCTTTAAGTTGCTGTCTGCCTCATTTCGCCGGCGAACCCTTTCACGCCAACTCGAACTTCCTGCCAAAATGATCGATCTTGGCATCAAAGAACCAGATAGGCAGGCTGTTTCCGTTACATGAGTCGAAACGCTTGAAAAAAGCCAAGTTGTCATTGTGATTGTTGGTTTGTTACTTATCGGTGCAACCAAAAGCAGTGGCAGTTATTTTTTATATAATTAGGGACGAATGTTTCAAACATGCAACATATAAAGTGGATCAGCCACGCTCCAACGCCAGTAATATCCATTTGAAAGCTGAAACGAAAGCGGCTTTGAGCGCGTTCACGATAACATGCAGTAGTGACAAATTTTTATTGAAAATTCCGGTCGACGTCGGTAATCTGATCAAAATCAATATACGTATCGATATCATGACATACATCCCACCTTAAAACCATTGGGGCCTTGGGGTACTTGGCAAGTAAGCTCTGACTGTTTTCAGAGAAAAATCTCTGACACGATCACAAATTTCCTTAAAGGCTTGCCTTGCTATGCTGCTTTTTTCACTTCTGGAATGACAGCTGTGGCATCTTGATATGATTTCAACGATAGGGGTTTGCCTGTTTTTATGTAATGTCTCAAGCTTCCTTTCATGTATTTGGGAAAAGAAATACCGCGCAGCTTGCAGGTCACATAAATTGACAATAATATCGCATATGACTCTGCGCCCTCAACTGATACGCTTCCTCCTGATATTTTGCGTTTGAGGACACCAATGCGAATCAAATATTCAGCATAATTATTGTGAAATGGTACACCGGGGTGCTCTACAAATGTCAGTATCCGCGGTTGCTGCCTTTTAACCTTTTTGATTATTTCTTTTAAAATACTGTCCGGATTCAGCCATTTCACCAAATCGGCCAAGCGTTTCTTTAATCGCGTTAAGCGTCTTTGAAATACAATTTCGCCTAACTGGCCACGGTTGTGCTGGAGCCGCTCACCATCGCGGATTATACGCCTAAATTTCAGATAAAACTTCACAATGTCAGCAAGGTGGGGAAAGGCATCTCGAAACTTGCGTATTTTGCGAAGCAAATGCGACATGCAGCTTTGCTGTTCACATACAAGAGATAAGTACGCACTCCAGCCATCTACTACCAAGACACCCAAAAATATTTCTCCAAGCACTCGGCGGACAACCTTCGACCCTCTGGATTTATCCACGGTAAAATATGCGGCATCCTGAGTGCCAAATACCCAAAGCCACCAAGGGCTACCCCTAACGCGCCAGCCGGTTTCATCAGCTTGTAAGATTGATCCATTGTTGATTAGCGTGAGGATCTCAGCATGAACACTTTTCATTATCGTAGCTACTCTGATTACATGTCGGCTAAGACCAGATGTCGATATAGAGAATTTGAAAAATGTCCATAGATATTCCTTGATCTTGGTGTACGGCAGGCATAAAGCAATCCAAAGGTAACACACCAATACCGTGGCATTTAAACCCATATCGGCCCCGGGTAAAGCCAAGTCAGATTTGGCGGTCGTTACCTCCTGGCAGTCAGCACAATATTTCTTTTGTTGGGTCACCAGCGTCACTACCGTTTCTTCTGGTGGGGCAACAATGTCTTCAATGATTCGCTCATTGGTGCTTTCAAGAGGCGCCTGGGCACTTAAATCTTTACCGCACAAATCACATGTATCAACGGTAGCCATCTCATCTGGTCGGTTCGGCGCTAGATTCTTTGGGCGGTTCCCGGCTCCCTTACGCGGTTTGCGTTTGCCACCCTTTCGCTTCTTTTTACCTTTATCTTTACTCGGCCGGCCGTCTTTTTCCCATTCAGCCTGTTTTGATGAAGGTTTATTGACCAGCTTATTCGTGGCTTCTATTTTTTCCTGCTCAAGTGTCTCCTTGAGCTGAGTGATTTCTTTCTCTAACTGGTTGACTCTGGTTTGTGAGTGAAGGTATTTATCACGCAACTCTACAAGCGCTTTGACCAGCTTGGCTTTCCGCCATTTGAAGAACATGTTGAAACTTGTTGTAAATATTTCCCTTAGATTCACTTGGCACCCACAAGCTACAATAATATAGCTTGCAGTAGCATACTCTGAATATTTTGTCCCGTATTTTTTTCATTTTTTGTATTTTTTTCTGAATGCAGTCAGAACTTACCCCAAAACAAAATTTGTAGCCGGGTTTGTCGGCCTGACCAATTTTGTGGATGGTCGGGTGGAGGAGATTCTCGACGGCAGTGCCAGAGTCTCTTGTGATTCCATCGGCGCTACCCTCACCGCATCCGTGGTCGAAGAAGCCGGGCTGACCTCCGGCAAGCCTGTGACGATATCGGTCCGGCCTGAGACGATCAGGATCCTGGACGAAGCGCCCGGCGCGGACATGGAAAATGTCCTTGACGCTACGGTGAGCAAGGTGTCCTTTTTAGGGAATATGCTCGATTACCGGCTCAAGGTCCAAGAGCTTGAGCTCCGCGTGCAGGAACTCACCGGAATGATCAAAGACTTTGCCTTGCTTCATGAAGGGACACGGGTAAAAATCTGGCTCAATCCGAACAGTTGCAGCCTCATTTCATAAAATGAAAGGATTTACGAATGAAGATTAAATCACATTTCGAGAAGATCCAACGTTTTGATGCGTTACGGAACCGCCTCGATGCATTTGCTGATTTCGAGATCTGGTTCTGGACCACCATGAATGCCGGCACCCAAGCCGTGAACGCCGCTTTGCACGCCAGCGGGATTACCGAGGACGGCCCCTGGTATCCGCAGCAGCCCGGGGTATACATGGTGGAAGATGAGGAATCCGGAACTTTCAAACCGGCATTTCGACCCCTCGGCGATGTTCTGCACGTCGGCCGTCCAAAGATCGAAAAACCGCTGCCGGAAAGAGTGCAACGGATCGCGGAATT
>JAQYWI010000310.1 GCA_030145015.1 Desulfobacterales bacterium | reverse complement strand
GAATTGTTATCCGGCTTACTTTGGCATCAGGGTTTTGTCTTCTGGAAATAAACTGAACCCCGGGCCCGCCGTGCGAATAGCTGCGAATGTTGTCTAAAACAATGTAGGAGATGTCAGTGCCGGATTGGGTAGCGCCGTATACGCCCGCTCCGGTGCCGCCCGTAAAATTCAAATCTTCAACCCGGATGTATTGTCTGCCCGGCATTCGAAAGGCTTCAGCAGTTGCGCTGTTGGCATCAACTGTTATGATCGTCTCGCTTTCAGCACGGTAAGTAATGTATCCGCCACCTGCCGACCCGTTGGAGGGGGGAACCAGCCGGCCTGTATATGTGCTGCCTCCATCGTCGCAAAGTTCAATGATGTCCCCGGGTGAGAAACGCGCTGCATTATGACCGGAGATCCCCATGAAATCGGATGCCGTACCGCTTCCGCAGGCTGTTGTCCCTTTCGTGGCACTCGTGCCGTCTGAACGCATCGTGTAAGTCGCCCCCCACGCATGCGCCGTAAAAAGACAAATCAATAAGATAAGAGTTTTTTTCATAATAAATCCTTTCATTTTTTTGTAGGTTTCCTGCTGCAAACTTTGGGTCAGGTTGAACGATTCTGGCAGCATGTCAGTTTTGCTAATAGATCCAAATAATTTAAAATAAGAAAGCCTTCGCAGCTAATTGAGACTCTTTGAAGGCTTTCTATTTAAAGATAGTTTCATCGATTTAGTGTTTTTAGTTCAAAAATAAGCAAAAACCACGCCACAACTATTTTATACATAATAACAATAAATTATAAGATATGAGGTGAAATTATCTTCGTAAATCAAGGGAAAAATTTAGCGGGTTTGTCAATTCTTTGACAGGAGGTCTAACAAGAAGGGAGTGCAATTATGGAAGGGGGGGCGCCCATAAAATTATAACTTTCTTTGCTTTAACCCTTTTGGCCATGCCTTTATACGGTGAACTTAAGAGGTTGCGCGGGTTGTTCTTACGGGTTGAAATAAGAAATGCATAAAATCCTAGACGCCCCCATTTTTCCTAGAATGTCCCCATTATTCCACATTTTTCCCTGCCGGCCTAAGCCGGAAAAGGACCCGTCTCTGCTCGGCGAGCTACGCCGCGGCAGGCAATTCAGGGCCGCTGGAGGATCCCCCTTCGCTGAAGCTTCCGCCTTCGTTAAAACTTCGGCGGGACAAGCGACTTAGGCAGGAAAACGACAAGTCTTCGCTCTGGCAAGCTTCGCCGCCCTAAGCAAGTCGTGCTAGCCGGTCCCTTAAAGAAGAAGTTCAAGTGCCAATATTTCACCAACCTCTCTTCTTCCAGTGTACCCTGAACCGTTCACCTCGCACCTTTTTTTGCTGCTTCTCGAAAAAATTAAGTCAATTCAGTCAACAACGTCCCCTATTTTACCCAACCATTTGAAAACGCACAAATATAACGAAAACACATTAAATTGTTCAGTTTAGTGTGAATCGATATGAAACCCGTCCGCTGTAAGCAGGAGAAATGCCATAAAAAATGCCACCTCTTGGTGGACTTTATCCGGCAGCTTCGCAAGGAATTTGATGGTATCGTCGTAAAACCAATGTTGAAAGCGTGTTTGTTGACATTTCAAAGACACTTCAAGGAGGCCGCGTTGCGGATCGCCCCTGCTTATGGCAAGAATCAGTCCCTCTCCATCCCGTGATACGAATCGTTCCTGCCATTCGCGAATCAACTGGGAGGGTTGTCGGTGTAGCATCCCCAGATCAGAGTAAAATGCATCGTAAATACCCAACAGACGGGCAACAGAAAGAGATAATTCGTCTTTTGCCTGAGGAGGAATATCCAGCAGGTACTTCTGAAGCAGTATGCTGTAATGGATAGGGTCTCCCCAGAGCGAGATTGCTCTGGCGCCTTCAATTAGCACAAAGGGATTTTCCGATTCCATAAATTTTTTCTCGATCAATGGAAGCGTGCTCCGTTCATCAAGCCTGACAAGGGCATGGATGGCTGCACCGCTGAGTAGAAAATCTTGACTGTCGATTGCCTTGCAAAGCAGCGGCGCAGCTTCAACTACTCCCCAATGGCCAAGCCAATAAGCCGCCTGATGCGCTGTGGTGAATTGATTTACCTGCAAATCTCTTTCAAGAGTGGAAATTAAGGTTTTGGTGGGTTTGGCCCGCTGGAGCGCTTGCATGGCTCTTTGGCGGATAAAGATACTGGGTGAATTCAGATAATGTTCCAAATCCGCCTGATAGATTCGCGAATCGGTATGCATCAACGCCGAAATGGCTTTGCTTTCTTCCTTTTCACTTTGCACAGTGATCGCCCGTTTTACCGCATGGATGGCTCGCCAGTCCCACGGAGAAAAAAGGGCGCTGAGCGCATCCCGGATGCCCTGAGATTTCAGTGACGGCAGTTTGAAAAAAACGACTGTTCGAATAATCAGAAGCAAAAGCAACCCTGCGTAGAACCAGCGAAAATGTAATAAAGGATCGGTGTTAATATCCGAAACCAGCTTGACTCTTTCCAGCGTCCACCCCCCAAGAATAAGTGCCAAACCGCCGGCCATACCGCCGAGCGTCCGGGTGATAATTCCGTGTGCAAGCTGATGGGCATGGGTGGTAATGCTGATAAAGTAATGCTGCATGGCGGCGTTGAATGCGATATTTACATACCCGTTAATGAAAAACAGGATGCCGATTAAAACGATCATAAAGGTTTTAGGCAGAAAAATAACCAGGGCAACTCCACCGATATCCAGAAAATTGGTAATTACCAGCAAGGGACGGGAGCCGAGCTGATCAAGAAACAGTCCGTAAGTGTAGGATGCCACTATGCCTCCCACGGTGGCAACAAGGACTAAAAGCATCACGTTTTGATCGGCAAGGCCGTATCCTTGCTTGGCAACCAGAATACCGAATGCATAAGTAAGGCCCTGGGTAACGGGTAGTCCCAGCATCATTGCCATGAACCACTTCCGGCCTCTGGTGGATAGACTCCACTTGAGCTCTGCCCAAAACTTAAAAGGTGTTTTTTTGCGAAATATACCGGCTTCAGGCACTTTCCAGAGAGCGGCAGCGGCCGCCAAACCGCATGCCATTCCAACTGTTAACAAGATCTGATAGCGATAGAGGGGTGCTGCAGCCCCGAGAAAGAGGGCCATCACGATCGTCATCAGGATAGTTCCAAATTGGGAGATCTTAGATGAGCTTGATATCAGTTCACCCCGATCGCGCTCGCTGGTCAATTCGGTAATGATGCCTGTAAACGCCACCAAGCCCGCCGCCCGGCCCAGCATGAATCCCAGCGAACCGAAAAGCATGAACCACAGCGGCATATTCCCTGCAAACCGCTGTGTCCATGGAGCGATGATCATAAATGCTGCCGAACAACTCCGGATTCCCCAGAAAAGCCCTGCAGTCCCGGTCAAACCGAGTCTGGGTACGGTGGCATAGCCCAATACCATCGCCGGCAGCGTCACATATTGCAAGGATGCTACGATACCCACCCAGGTTTCTGTGGCTCCAAGGCGCAACAGCAGGAGGATGACAACTCCTTCGGCCAGCGATGCCCAGGAAAAGGAATTAAAAAATGCAAACAGGTAATAGAGATGTTTCCCGCCAGCTCGCTGTTTTAGTGTAAGGGACAAATCAAGTGATATTTCTTCGGCCACCCCGAAAATTCCTTTCCCTGAGACGTGATAAGGATTCCGAAACCGGTCAGCTCCAGGTAGGCTAAATCAGAATTCAAACCTGTTCTAGAGAAATCAAATGGCTCTGTCAAGAAAGGATATCGCCATCAGCTTAGTATTTAAACTCTCCGTCGCAAATCCATACGGTTCGGGCTTATCGCAGCGCCGATGGATGAAATGGGTACCTGATCGGTGCCTGTTTCAAAATTCATAATAAGGTAGCCGGGAAAATGGGGAGGTCGGTGAAATATTGACATTTCAGGTGGGTTTTTTCTAAGCGCCTCGTATGCATTGCAAAGCCTGCATAGAAGTTTTCGGCCTACTTCACTATATCATCGTGCGCGGCATTGAGCGCAAAGCGATTTTTAAGACACGACAAAACAGATTAGCCGGTTGTATGTTATTCATTCTTCAGAAAGCTGATGTTTAGTTGTGCAGATGTTGGTTGGCCGCTGAATATCAGTGTGTCAGCAGTGAGCATAGGCGTTCCTATTTTTTCATTGAGCATTGAGCTTTTTACATTTGTCGTTTTCCGGCATGCCTGCCCTGTTGAATTCCCGTTTCACGTGACTCACCGGAGGTGAGATATAACCGGGGAGCTGGCAAGGGCTCTTTTCTCTCTTTTGACCATACTTTTTTACGGTGAACTGAAGAGGTTACGTGGGTTGTTTTTCCGGGTTTAAATAAGAAGTGCATAAAATCATAGTGGAAAAAACGGGGACGTCCGTCACATTCCCATATTTAACACGCAGCATATGTGAGGGACATCCTATATTCCTATAAGTTTAGAGCAACCGGGCACATAAAATTATAAGTTCGCTTATTATTCATCTTCCACCGGAAGGTAGACAATACAAGAGAATATGGGGACATTCCAGAAAATTATAACTTTCTTTGCTTTAACCCTTTTGGCCATGCCTTTATACGGTGAACTTAAGAGGTTGCGCGGGTTGTTCTTACGGGTTGAAATAAGAAATGCATAAAATCATAGACGTCACCATTTTTCCCTGATCCCAATTTTTTTAGAAATACGAATATGAATATATGACGGACGTCCCCATATTCCACGGGCAGATTTGCCTGCGCTTTTG
>JAQYWI010000125.1 GCA_030145015.1 Desulfobacterales bacterium | reverse complement strand
CCAAGATTAATGTACACGTTTAGATAAGAGGCCGCAATGGCCTGGTAAATATCGCCGCTTTGATCCTCTTGAAAATCGCTCAACCCACCCCAGCTGTTGGCATAGGTGGTTACAACAAGAGTGCATTTCTTTTCTTCAAAGAACTTTCCTAAGCGACTCATTTTAAACCATACCGGCAGGTTGTCCCACAGCACCCGATATTTTTCCTCCGGTATGGATCCGATTTTTTGACGGACACGCTCGGCCACCTCTTCATAGAGGCTTTTGTAGTAATCCACGCACTCCTGGGTGCCGCGTAAAGTAACGATGGGGCCTAAATGGATAAACGAATCCAGGCTGTTGATGGGAGCGGGGATGGTCTTGCAAAGATAAAGAATTTTTCTCCAATACACCGAAGCCTGTCGGCTAAGGGCCAAAACCTCAATAAATCGTTTATGGTCAAATGGCTTGTTTATAAATTTGGATAAAAAACGCTCCAGGTCCTGGAACTGCGAAATCGTATAATTTTTCAACTCTTTGCTCAAGCCGTCGTGAAGAAAAGGTGTGTCGACAATGAACAGCGGCACATCATATTTACGTGCGACGACCTCATACCATTTGATGACGGTCTTGCAAATATTGGTGGAGCAGAGCAGAAAGTGCGGGGGCGGCAGACCGGCGGCCGGTCCACCCTGGGTAATATCGACGCCAAAATCGGTGCGCGCATAGGCACAAAGGTCCTGTGAGAAGCCGGCGGCTTCGGCGGCTTCCAGCAGTTCAAGCGATTGATGCCCGGCGGCGCACATGGCCGCATAGTTTTCAGGATAAATGGGTAAGATATCCATGGCATAAAGAAATTCCACCGGGGCGCCGCTGGTGACCCATGCAATCGGTTTTTCCCGAGTCGTCTTGGCCTCGATGTAATAGTTTGTCATCAGCGTTTTCATTTTTTTATGAGCGGCTAAGTGCGTCATATTATCTCCAGAATCTTGCCCCGCTTCGCGGGATGAAGCGTCTAATTTTAGATACCAAGGGGCTCCTCATGAAAATTAATGAGAATATGAAAGCCTCCGACTCGTGCAAAATTCATGAATCAACCTTCCAGGATTTCGCAAAAGGCGTTTATTCGTGTCTTTATGGCTTCAAAGTTGGACATGGTGAGTTCCACGTCAATGAAAGCGGCCGGAATACCCGCTTCTTTAAAGCGATTCATCAGCTGCGGGCGATCAAAGGCATCCGGTTCACAGAATTTAATGTACCAGAATAATATCCCGTCAGCTTGCGATTGCTTCACCTTGTTCAAGAGATAGGGATGGCGGTCATTGTCCGGATTGTATATGCAGCAGCAGGGTGCCGGATTAAACAAATATTGCGTGATGCCTTCCACCAGGTTTTCAACCCCCAAGCTCTCCTTGGAAACGGTTCGCCATCCATTGGCTAAATCATCATCGACGATATCTATATTTAACTCATCAAAGATTTTATAGATTTCAATCGGATCGAAAACCATGCCGGAGACAAAAACCTTCGGTCGGTGTCCTTGCGGCTGAGATAATGTCTCCAATTCATGTAACAGGGTTTCGAGCATCTGATTGTAGGCGTCTGCCGGCAAAAAAAATCCGGCTTTTAAGACGGTATAAAAATCGTGGTTTTTCATTAAACCCGGGCTGTGCCGGCGGATGCCGTATAATTTTCGCTGAAGAGATCGGGTGTTTCCATAAAGGGTGGCCGCTGCGGTCAGAGACGCCGGCGTAATCTGCTGACCCGTAAGTTCTTCAAGCCCGGTTGTCACACCTTTAAGTACGGTTTTGAGGTATGCTTGCCGCGCTGCTTCCGTTTGTGTGATAGGGATGGAAAGTTCCAATGTTGGTTTTTTAAAAAGCCGCCGATATATTTCTCTTAAGTTAATCAAGGTATCGCAAAGCGACGTAAAAGCGTATGCCTTCACCATTTTGGCGCTGCCTCTTAATTCAAGCTCCAACACCGAGCGGGCCACAGAGCAGCAATAACGCTGCAGATAGACATCTGATTTTTCGAGGGGCAAATTATTGCCCCACAATTGGACCGGATACCCCCCGGCGGCATAGATTAATTCCAGGGGGAAATAGGCCGGCATCACGCCAATGACCGGGCGCCCGAGTTCCTTTTCATACTTTAAAATTGTCCCGGATACATTGTTAATAATTTCATGAAACGGTTGAAACATATTATCGGCCTCTATTAATACTCTTCTCTTTCAATAATGGTGGCCACACCCTGACCTCCACCGACGCAGGCATTGGCGCAACCGTATCGGCCGCCTTTGACATTTAATATACGGGCCAGTGTGCCGGTCAAGCGGATGCCGGTGGCTCCCAGAGGATGGCCGATGGCGGTGCCGCCGCCCATGACGTTCACCGTTTGCGGATCAAGTCCCAGCTGCTGGATGCAGTTGAGGGCAACGATGCAGAAGGCTTCGTTAATTTCCCAGAAGTCAATGTCGGCGGCTTTAAGCCCGGCCTTATCCAGGGCCTTTTTGCTGGCCGGCACCGGACCATGTCCCATAATCGTGGGGTCTACACCGGCAAATCCAATGGATCGGATGGTTGCCAATGGTTTGATGCCTTTCTTTTTGGCGGTTTCCTTGGACATCAACAGCATGGAAGTTGCCCCGGCGTTCAGCGGAGAAGAATTACCGGCGGTAATCACCCCGTCCGGTTTAAAGGCGGGTTTAAGACCGGCCATACCTTCGACGGTGACATCCTCGCGCACGGCCTGATCCTGATCCACGGTCAGGGTCTTTCCGTCAGCCTGTTCGGCTTCAATGGGTAAAATTTCCTCCTCAAAAAAGCCTTCGGCCCGCGCTTTGGCGGCCCGCTGGTGAGATCCTGCTCCCCAGCGGTCGATATCTTCTCTGGTGAAATCCGTTTGGGAAATAAGTTTTTCTGCGGTCAGACCCATGTTCATGGCGGTCATCATATCCCAGTGCTGATAGGCGGAATCCGTGAAAAGCGTCATGTTGGGCACAATATGGCCTCTGTCAACCAGTTGTCCGCCCATGGGTACGCGGGTCATATGTTCCATGCCCCCCACTAAAACAACATCGGCAAATTCCTGGGCGATTTCCATGAACCCGATATGGATGCCGGCCATGGCCGAGCCGCACTGCTGGTCAACGAATTTTGCGGGTATGGTCTCCGGTAAATTGGCCAGAAATATGGGGAACCGTCCTCCGTAAGCCCACTGCTCGGTGACAGCAGTTGCGCACCCCACGAGAAAATCGTCAATTTCCTTAGCGTCTATTCCGACCTTTTTGATGAGTTCCGGCAGCAGTTTTGCCAGCAGTTCGTCAGATCTCATTTTACAAAACCAGTCTCTGGCCGGATCGTTGGGTCGGGAGCGCGATTGGGCGGTCCTCAGATAACCTGCAATAACGACTTCTTTCATGATCATGCCTCCCTGTTTAGGTTAAATCGATAATGGGTTGAATCGTTAAATGCTAACTTCAAATATTAAACAAGTTGACGATTTCTTATCCCTGGTAGAATGTTTTTCCCGTCTCGGCCATTTCCTTGATCAAATCCGCCGGCTTGAAGCGAGATCCGTATTGTTTTTCAAGGTCGACGAGCTTTTGATAGACATTTTTAAGGCCCCACTTATCCGCATATCGGAGGATACCGCCGCGGTAGGGCGGAAAACCGGTGCCGTAAATCATGGCCAGATCCATGTCCTGAGGCCGGTCACAGATGCCTTCTTCAATCATGAGTGCGGCCTCATTAATGCCGAGAGCGAGCATCGCGTCTATGATTTCATCTTTTGACATCTCTCGAGGGGCGATCCGGTTATCCCGGAGATATTTTTGGACGACATTTACGATTTTGGGGTTGGGTACCGGTTGATCACCGCTGTAATCAAAATAGCCTGCGCCGGTTTTGCGGCCAAAGCACCCGGTCTGGTAAATGAGCTCGGTTAAAGGATGCACTTTATAACGCTGGCCTAATCTTTTCTCAAAGGTCTTGTTGACGTGGTAATTGATATCGATTCCGGTGAGGTCCGCCAGGGTTGCCGGTCCCATGGGCAGGCCGAAGTCGGTTATCGCCGCTTCGATCGCAGCACCGTCCACTCCATCTGCACTCAAGTAAACAGCGCCGCCTATTAGACCGCCCAGTTGCCGGGATACATAAAATCCGGGCCCGTCATTGACAACGATTGGAATCTTTTTGATAGCCCGGGAAAAAGCGACGATGGTCGCCAGGGTTTGATCCGAGGTCTTCGCAGCACATATAACCTCTAAAAGCTGCATCCGGTGAGCCGGGTTGAAAAAGTGCGTTCCGATCATACGGCCGGGATCGGCAAGAATAGAAGCCATTTCGGAAATCGGCAGCGCCGAGGTGTTGGTGGCAAAGATACTGTCGGCCCGACAAAAGATTTCCAGCTTCTTCCAAATTTCCTGCTTGACCTGCATGTCTTCCAGCACAGCTTCGATGACCAGATCGGCATCTTTCAAATCCTCCAGGGAGGTCGTCGTTTTCAGTTGATTGCGGATCAGGTTGTCCAGGTCCGCCGGAGTCATTTTCTTTATTTTAATGGGATAGTCAAAGGTTTTGCGGATAGACGCAACTGCTTTTTCGAGGGCCTCTGCGTTAATTTCCCAGAGGACGACATCGAATCCGCCTTTCAAAAGCACATTGACAATGCCGGTTCCCATGATACCGCCGCCGAGCATAGCGATCTTCTTGATTTTAGCAGGATCGATGCCTTCAATGCGTGGAAGCCTGCCGGCAGCCCGGGTATTGAGAAATATATAGATGAGGTTTTTGGCCACATCGGAAACCAGACAATCGGCAAACAGGTCGGATTCAGTTTCAAGATCGGCTTCGATATCATAGCCAAGACCTTTTTCAAAGGCTTCGATGGCTTTGAAGGGCGCAATGTAGCCTTTGGCCTGGGCAGCCGTCATGGCTTTGGCCAGCTCAATCATCCCCATTTTTTCAGCGGCGCTGGGCAGCCGGTCGTGCCGATTTCGAGTTGTGCGCAATTTGATATTTATTTTACCCGCTATAAACTGCTTGGCCGCTTTTACGGCCTCATTCACCAGTTGATCGGGCTCGGCTACTTCATCCACCAGTCCCCTGGAATGGGCTACTTCGGCACGAATGGGTTTACCGATGGTAATCATTTCAAGGCCGTAACGAAGCCCGACAAGCCGCGGCAGTCTCTGGGTGCCGCCGGCACCGGGAATCAGACCGATCTGCACTTCAGGCTGGCCGAGATTCACGCCTTGGGCCGCCACACGGTAGTGACAAACCATTGCGACCTCCAGGCCGCCGCCGAGACAGTTACCGTTGATGGCGGCAACCACCGGTTTCGGGCCGGTTTCAATGGCGTTTAGAAATCGATTGAATTCTTTGAGTCTCGGCAAAGATTCATCTTTGGCCTTCACCTCTTTGATCTGGGTGATATCGGCTCCGGCAATAAAATTTTTTTCGGTACCGGTCAGAACAATTGCTTTGATTCCCTCATCATTGTAGGCCTCGGTGAAGGCTTCGGCCAGCTCTAAAACAAAATGTTTCGAAAGCTGGTTGACCGGCGGGTTGTCCATGATGAACACTGCGACGTCATCTTTCAACTCGACTTGAATGGTTTTGTATTCCGTCTTCATTTATTCCCCCTCGATTCCTGTTTCCTATAGGTCTTGGTTCCAGGTGTCGGGTGTAGCGCACACGTTATATTGGTTTGATTGGTTTAATTCGTTCAATTGGTTCGGTTTAAGCCAACCAATTCAACCCATAAGACAAATAAAACTAATTTAACAAATCTTTGTGCCTTGTACCTGTGAACCCTGAACCTCTGAATTTTAAACCCCGCCAAAACCTTCATCTGAAATTTGAATAGCCGCTGCACAACCTCCTGTAATCGCATTCATTTTTCCCATCGTTGCTTCAAGTTCAGTGTTGATGAAAAACTCGGCTGTGCGAATCTGTCCTTCATAGAAATCAAGATCTTTTTTCTTGGGATTTTGGGATAATTTCGTTGTGGCAACAACAGCCCGCCACAGCAGCATCCAGGCCATAATCGTATCACCGATTACATGCAAAAATGGGAGAGAGTGCGCAAAAGCAACTTTAAATTCGGCGGACATGGCTTTTTTGCCGAGGTGCAAGGCGACCTCACCCAGACGGTTCGTGGCGGTTTCCATTTGAACAGCCAGATCTTTGGTTGATTCATTCTCTTTGGCCCGCGAAATTGTTTTTTGAATCTCGCCGAGAAAATTCATAAATACCGTGCCTTTTTTCATGCCAAGCTTTCGTCCCAGCATATCCAGGGCCTGAATGCCACTGGTGCCTTCAAAAATAGATGTAATTTTGCAATCCCGAGCGTACTGCTCAACCAGGTAATCTTTTGTATAGCCGGCACCGCCAAAGATCTGAATCGCCTGGATGCAGACTTCATGTCCTCTTATAGCCATATAGTCTTTAACCACCGGGGTCAGCATCGAAAATAGATCGGCATGACGCTCGCGATCTTCCTCTTTTTCCGCAATATTTTCCCGGGTTGCGATCACGGTCATATAATAAAAAAAGCTGCGCATCCCGTCCACATAAGACTTCATCCACAGAAGGTTGCGGCGAACATCGGGGTGCCTGATAATCGGAACAGATGGCGCGCTCTGATCCAGGAAATTTTCCAGATCTCTTCCCTGGAGGCGCTCTCTGGCGTAATTGACCGCCAGCAGGTAAGCAGATGAAGCATAGGTCATTGCCTGAAGCCCGGTACTCATGCGGGCGCCGTTAATCATGTTAAACATGATTTTCATCCCTTCGCGCTCTTTGCCCAGTAAATGACCGCTGCACTTTCCTTTGCTGCCCAGGGTCATACTGCAGGTGGCGCTGGCATGAATACCGTGTTTTTCTTCAACTCCGGTGCACACAATATCGTTGCGCTTATTTAAGCTCCCGGTTTTGTCGACAAGGAATTTTGGCACAATGAAGATGGAAATACCCTTCGTGCCGGGAGGATCTCCTTCGATACGTGCCAGAACCGGATGGATAATATTTTCGGCCAAATCATGTTCACCGTTGGTAATAAATATTTTGTTGCCACTCAACGTGTAGCTGCCGTCTGGATTCCTAACGGCTGTAGTGGAGAGCGCCCCCACATCGGAGCCTGCTTCAGACTCGGTCAGAAGCATCGTACCGCCCCATTCAGCGGAGGTGAGCTTTTTTACGTATGTATTTTTCTGTTCCGGAGTGCCGTATAATTGAATCATGTTGGCGGTGCCGTTTCCCATGGTGGCATAACAATATAGCGGCCAGTTGGCCGCTAAAAAATACTCGGCAGCGGCAGCACCCAGAAAGGTTGGAGCTCCCTGACCGCCCATCTCAGCAGGTACACTAAGGTTGTTCCACTCTCCCTCCCTGACAAGATTGAAGACTCGGTGGAAGCTTTGCGGTACTTTAACGGTTCCGTCTTCAAAGCGAACACCTTCTGTGTCACCTTCAGCCAACAGCGGCAGCAACTCTTTAATCGCCAGTTCCCGGGCTTCCTTGATGATCATTGAACAGGTTTTTTTATTAAATTCGCCATACTTTTCATAATTAAGAATTTCTTCACACTTCATCTGATCCCAGATGACGAAATCTTGATCACGCCCATCGGCCAGCTGCTGCCTCATAATCCAAACTCTCCTTTCTTTACTTAAATCATTCGATTATATGTGTAGCGCGTATTCTGTATGAGGTCAATTCCATTCCTTCCAATGAGACCAACAGGCATACCTGGTCGCTTCCCATTTCTTTGTTGACTTTGTTTTTATTGCTGCATTATGAAATTAAGCAGGCCAATGATATTAGAATGAAGGGAGCTTAAAATGAGACGGAACTATGACTTCAGCGGCAAAATCGCCCTTGTTACCGGGGGCGGCCGGGGTATCGGTCGTGCCATCGCCCTGGGTTTAGCCGAATGCGGCGCCAAGGTGGTTCTGGCGTCAAGAAGCAAA
This sequence comes from Desulfobacterales bacterium, assembly GCA_030145015.1. Next base: position 8,507 of record JAQYWI010000125.1, on the reverse strand, counting down.
GAAGCGCTTGACAAGGTCGTCGACGAAATCAGGCAAAATGGTGGTGAGGCCCTTGCTCAAGTGACGGATTTGATGGTCAGCGAACAAATAAATGCTCTGGTAGAATTTACGGTGAAAACCTATAACGGGCTTGATATCCTCATCAACAATGCAGCTCGAAGCATCATGGTGCCCTTGATGGATTTAAGGGAAGACGGCTGGGATAAAATCTTTGGAACCAATTGCAAAGCGGTGTTTTTGTTGAGTCGCGTTGCTGCCGGGATTATGGCTGATAAGGGCGGGGGACGGATCGTTAATATTTCTACTGTGGGGGCCGTCCGCGGGGGTGCGGGCATGTCGGCTTATCACGCCAGTAAGGCGGCCCTTTCAATGCTTACCAAATGCATGGCTGTAGAGTGGGCGCCGTTGAAGATCAATGTGAATGCTGTCGGCCCCGGGCTGGTCAAAACGGCTTTCAGTCAGCCCATCTGGGGAAATCCGGAAGTCGAAAAGTTAGTTGCCGCCAAAATTCCGAAAGGTCGCCTGGCCGAACCGGAAGAAATCGTCGGTGCGGTCTTATTCCTGTGCAGTGAAGATTCAAGTTATATCACCGGCGAGACCCTATACGTTGACGGCGGCACACTGGCCAATATGTAACGCTATTGTTACGTACCGCAACAAGCAGGTTTCGGGTGTCAGCGGCCAGCCAACGATCAAGTGTTATACTTGTTTAATTGGTTTGATTGGTTAAATTGGTTAAGATTAAACAAATAAAACCAATTGAACCAATGCAACCAATGCAACAAAGTGTTCTAAACCTGAACCCCTGAATATAGAACCCAGAAACCTGACTTGAAAGAGATTTTTATGAAAACTTATGCACGGCTAAAAGACAAGGTGACCATCATCACCGGTGCGGCCAGCGGCATCGGAAAAGCGACTGCGATTTTGTTTTCAAAAGAAGGTGCCAGGCTCGCCCTGGCAGATGTTAATGCAGATGGCTTAAAAGAAGTAGCCGGCCGCATTACTGAAGCCGGCGGAACGGCAATTATCAAAAAGACGGACGTGTCCAATGAAGACGAGGTCAAAGCGCTTATGGCACTCGCTTTGGAATCATATCCCCAAATCGATATTCTATGTAATATTGCCGGAGTGGCGGGAGACATCGTAAACCTTGATCAGCAGGATAAAAGTGTCTGGCGGCGGGTCTATGATGTGAATGTCATGGGCGCGGTATACACCACAAAGCATATTTGCCTGCATATGCAGGAGAGAAAATGCGGTGCTATCGTAAATATTTCATCTGTTGCCGGTATTCGAAGCGGCGCCGGCGGAAATGCTTACAGTGCCAGCAAGGCGGCGCTTATTAATTTTACGCAGACGGCGGCCTGCGATTTGGGTGGATACAATATTCGCGTAAATGCCGTTTGTCCCGGTTTGATCGAAACCGGAATGACCCAACCGATTTTCGATTACGCCAGGGAAGCCGGCAAGGAGAAGAAACTGGGCCGCCGGTGTGAATTAAAGCGATACGGAAGACCCGAAGAGGTTGCCCGTGTCATCCTGTTTCTGGCCGGCGAAGATGCCAGCTATGTGACCGGGCAAGCCCTCCCGGTAGACGGCGGCAATACGGCATCCTTGAACCTTCCCGGCATGAAAGTTTAGCATTGATCATCAGATTTAGAAAACAATTTTTTAATCAAAGGAGAACTTATGGAACTGCAGGAAGCCGTCCTCGGGCGGCGCAGCATCCGTCAATTTTTGCCCAGGCCCGTATCAGAAGAAATGATTAGGGACCTTATAGATAAATCCCTGTGGTCGCCATCCTGGGGTAACACGCAGCCATGGGAGATCGTTGTGGGAACCGGTAAATCGCTTGCACAATTTAAAGAGAAAAACCGAACTGCTTTTTTAGAGGGCCAAGCGTCTACCACCGATATTCCCATGCCCCAGGTTTGGCCCGATAGCAATAAACTGAGATACAAGCAGCTGGGCAAAAGTGTTCTGGGAGCCCTTGCGATTGCCAGAGAAGACCAGCAGGCAAGGATCGACCATTTTGCCCGCATGCTCTCTTTTTTTGATGCACCTGCGGTGGTTATTTTTACCGTAGACAAAACCCTTTTGCTGGAATTCGCCATGCTCGATGTGGGTCTTATTCTGCAAACCTTCTGTCTGCTGGCACATGACAAAGGCTTGGGCACCTGCATATTAGCCGCTGTTGTCACGTACCCTGAAATTGTAAGGGAGGTATTCTCAATTCCAGAAACGAAACGTCTGGTGATGGGTGCCGCGCTCGGCTGGCCTGATACGGAAGCGCCTGTAAATTCATTCGAGAGAAATAGGGGACACCTGGAAGAATTTGTAAGATGGGTCAGGTAAAAGCAAATGAGCTAAAATTAAAAATGATCTAAAATGCCTAAAATTGAAAAACTCAACCCTTCGAGAATCCTCCCTTGGAGAGCTTCAGGGTCTATCGACAGGGTCCAATTGCTGGGTCGAACGATCATAATTATAATAAAAGATAGAGCGCAGCGACACCTTAACTTTAGGCACTTTAGATCATTTTAGGCATTTTAGGCACTTCTGACTTAGAAGCACCTATAGAACTTTTTTTCTCTGTCTTCACATATAAACCACTATCTTTGAGATAGCTTCCAGAACACCTACTTCCAGGTGATTTTTGGCTGTTTGCGCTGGGGCAGATGGAAGTATTTCGCCTTGGGGTATCCCAACATCATCGGGTAATGGTGTGAATGGTCTTCGGGAAGACCGATGGCCTTTTGAAGCGGTGGCCAGCTCAAAAGCGCGCCTTGCAGCAGACCTGCCCAGCAGGTACCCAGCCCCATGCCGGGGGCAGCCAGTTCCAGATAGGACAATGCCAGGGTGAGATTTACGGTGCCGTTATGATCTTCTTTAGGTGCCGAAGCCACAACCACGGCCGCTGCGCCTCTTAAAACCGCATCATAACCGGCGTCCCAGGCGGCAACGATGCCGGGAATATAAGGATTTCCTTGAGCGGCCTGAGGGTCTTTTTCCAGCATTGCGCGCGCCCAATCTGCCGCGAGTTTGGCAAATTCTTTGACTGTATCCCTGTCCGCGAAAACCAGCCATTCAACCAGCTGGGTGTTGCTGGCCGTTGGGGCATAGCGCGCAATCTCAATTAATCTCCTAATCTTTTGCTTCTCGACGGGCTTGTCTTTAAATTGGCGTATGGAACGGCGCGAGCGCAAAAATTGCACCACCTGGGGTTCATTTATGACCAGTTCCTTCTGGATCGGTGAGCAATCCTCAATGGGAACCCTGGTGTGGCTCATAGCGCCGTGCGGGCAGACCGCCACGCAGTGGCCGCAGGTCATACAGGATTGTTCGCCTCCCGGCACCAGTTGCGGATAGCTTTCTTGGTCTTTGATGCGGATAATGGCCCTGGGGCAGTCTCTCACGCAGAATCCGTCTCGTTTGCATTTGGTCTCATCAACATTCAACAGGCTCATTATTATTTTCCTCTAGTCATTTAAACGGTTAACCATTTCCTGGCCTAAATCATAGGCGGACAAATTGAGCGCCACTTTATCAGGACCAACCATTCCGGAAATGACGGATATAAAGTCTTCACGCTCAAGCGGCAACAGACCAATGCCGGCGGCTGCGCCGATCATCATAATATTGCCAAAAATGGGATTTCCCATCTCCAGGGCCCGATCGGTTGCATCGATAAACCAGGCCGATTGGGATAATTCCGCTATCCAGGTTTTAAGGTCCTTGAGCTCAGGATAGGCTTGATCACCGGAAATAACACCGATGGAATGAACCGGGCGGGTATTGCAAATAACCGCAACCTTCGGATTGCCATAATCCTTCAGTACCCGGATAGCCTCTGTGGGTTCCAGGGAGATGACCAGATGACTTTGGCCTTTGGGGATTTGCGGTGACCAGCTTGAGTCCGCAGAAATTCTCAAATGGCTCATTACCGATCCACCGCGCTGGGAGGCCCCAAAGGTTTCTCCAATGGTTACATTAAAGCCTTTGCAGGACAGCATGCCGCCTACCACCCGGGAGGCCGTTACATTTCCCTGTCCGCCGACACCGGTAATGATAACGTTATACGGGTCGCAGCTCAATTTGGTACGTCGCATGGTTTAGGCCACCTCCTTTTTTCTGATTGCGGCAGAAGGGCAGATGGAGGCACACACGCCGCAGCCGGTACAAATGACCTCGTCAATATGGGATACCTTTTTTTCTTTGTTCCAGATCAGTCCCGGACATTTGAAAATGCGCGTGCACAGCTGATTGCATCCGCAATTTTCACCGATGCAGGTGGGCTCATCGACGCTCATCTCAAAACCTTTCCCGGCCTTTTTTTCAGGACTTAATGCACAAATTTGCCTTAATACCAATATATTGACACCCTTTTGTTCAAGTAACTCCAAAAGGATTTTCTGGGTGGATTCCAGATCAAAAGGATCGCAAATCCGAACAAAGGCGCCCATGGACTGGGCTAGGCGGGTAACATCGATAGCCGGAACTTCGTTGCCGGCGGCATCCACCGGTAAACCCGGATGGGGTTGAAAACCGGTCATGGCCGTGCCGCTGTTATCCAGAACCACAAGGGTAATATCGGACTGGTGATGGACGGCATTGACCAGGGCCGGTAAAACCGCGTGAAAAAAGGTGGAGTCGCCGCAAACCGCCAGCACCGGCTGGTCAAAGCCGAAGGCGCCTAATTTTCCAAACCCACTGGCGATCCCCATTCCGGAGCCCATCGAATGCAGGGTTTTCAATGTGCTGTATCCGGTGGGGAGCATGGCCAAAGAATAACAGCCGATATCGCCGCAAACAAATCCCTGGCGGTTGTCCATTTGAAGGGCGTTATGAATGGACCAGAACGAAGCCCGGTGGGGACAACCGGCACAAAAAGTCATATCCCGATGGGGTGCTCCGGCAGAAAACAGTTCCTGGGCACGGTTGGTATAGATTTCAGGCACCCCGTCGTTTTCAATCTTAAGTATTTTGCAAAGCGCCGCTATGACCAGATCCGGATTCATTTCCCCCACCGTGGGAATAGAGCCGTCCTTTTTGCCGAAAAACGTCTTGGCACCAATTTGAGACGCGAGTTCCGCCGAAAGGATTTTAACGTTTTCTTCCAAAAATGGGATGACTTCTTCAACGATTAAAATGTTGTCGGTGAGACTTAAATATTTTTCCATAAAATTGGGGGGCAGGGGCCAGGTGGTCCCCATTTTCAGCAATCCGACCCGGTCATCGATCCCCAGGATATGAATCGCTTCCTTGCTGTAGAGGTGGCACGCACTACTGCTAATAATTAAAAGCTCGGGGGTTTCCGGACCCGTGTAATTGTTGAAGGGTGATTCTTCGAATTTTGCTACAGCCTGTGGAAGTTTTTCCTGCTGCCGGGTATGTTTTATGGTGACCGGCATACTGAATAGCGGACCTTCCATGGGATCAAGAGCAGGCCCGTCGCACTTAAAAAAGGCATTTCTTTCAATCTGCGGCAGATGATCAAAGACCACGTTGCCGCTGGCGTGGGACAAACGGGTGACACTGCGGACCATCACCACATTGCGGATTTCCTCAGAGAGCTCAAAAGCCCATTTGATCATGTCCTTGGCTTCCTGGAAATTGCCGGGTTCCAGCAGGGGAATTTCCAACATTCGTGCAAAATGACGCGATTCGCCTTCATTGGCACTCGAGAGTGCTCCCGGGTCATCGCAGGGCACCAGTACCATTCCGCCCCTGGTACCCGAAGCCGCCAGGTGCAGCAAGAAATCAGAGGCAACGTTCACGCCGTTTTGTTTCATGACACAAAGGGATCTGAGACCCGCAAAAGACGCGGCGGCGGCCACCTCCATGGCGACTTTTTCATTGGTTGACCATTCCACATAGAGGTGCATTTCTCTGGCCACCCCGGCAAGACTTTCAATAATATCGGAAGAGGGCGTACCGGGATATCCCGCAGCAACGCTGATGCCGGCCTCAAGCGCCCCACGGGCGATGGCTTCGTTACCCATCAGCAGTTGGCGTTCTCCGGCCTGCGTTTCTATGAGGCGTGACATTTTTCCTCCATATCGTTTTTAATAATTTTTTCTACAACTTCGGATCGAAGCCGCAAAACCGAGTGCTGGTCTTTTGCGGTGGTATTCAGCAAGCCCTGATCGCGGGCTCGAATCAGTGCCCGCTTTTTTTTGTTGGCAGCCGCAATGCAAAGATCCTTGAAATTTTCAGCAGGCATTGGTTTCGTTTCCAGATAGCCCTCCTTGCAAGCGTCCTTGACGAGCTCATCTCCCGTTTGCGTACGGATGATCAACGTGTTCCAATCGGGCTTGCCTTCAAGTACGCCCACCGAAACATCCGCCCATTCCGACGTCATATCCGGGCATACATGGCAGCCCTTTGGCACCAGTTTGCGGATTCTTTCCAGCGGGATTTCGACCTTGCCCGCATCGGTATCGATCACCATGATTTCCGACGGCGGGGGCGGCATATCCATGCCCTGAATGCATGCATCTCCGATGCATTCGGTCAGCAGGGGCATAAGTCGACGGGTGTCTATGGCCCAGGTGCAAAACAATCCCACTGTCAATGCCACCGGATCTTTGAAGTTTTCCCGGTTGAGTGGATTCGATTTCATTTGAGCAACGGCCGTAAGCTGGCACGGTGTCCCCACCACGCCCATGCGCTCATATCCCTGAATAGCGCCCCGGTTGACGACCGACAGGGTAGGGGCCGCCATAAACTTGGAACCGGCACACTCGGAAACGTCTTCAGCACGGGTAATCAGGCGGGGTACGGCGATCATGTCCTCCTGATCGGTGAGCGCGGCCGCATCGATTAGACTGCTTTTCAAGGCCAGGGTCATCAGGGCCGAAACAGTTCCCCCGGCCTGAAAAGCCGATTTTTCCATCTTTTCACCGACCCGGGCCGTCAACACCTTGCGATATTTTCCCAGGGGAGTGCCTTCATAAGGGGCGTCCCAGAATCGATTTGCGAGGACATCCAGGTCGACCTCCGCTTTGGGACAGAAAGCAAAGCATCGTCCCCGGGTGAGGGTGCACGGAAAAAGTATCGCCGTTTTGCCCTTATAGTTCTTAAAATAAGGACACAGCTCTACACATGCCCCGCACCCGATACAAAGATCCTTATCAAGGACGTCTTCAATCAGTTCGCTGGATCCAAAAACGTGCATGCTGAAACAACCTCCGTGTGAAAAATTTAAATCCTGAATTATTTGCCATTAATATGCAAATCCTGCAAGCTTAAGAATTATTTTTTTTGCTGCCGTCCGGATTATATGGGTACCATCCGCGTCCGGTTTTACGGCCCAAATGCCCGGCCTTGACTTTGCGCCTTAACAAAAGGGGCGGGTACCAGCGGGAATCACCGGTCTCATGATACATGGCCATCAAGGCGCCATAGGTGACATCCAGTCCCACCATGTCGCCGGTCTCGAAAATTCCCATTTTCCTACCAAGACCCAGCCGCACGCCTTTATCGACATCTTCGACCGAGACAACGCCCTGTTCGACCAGGTTCATCGCCTCGATGGTTGAAGGGAAATTGATTCGATTAATCGCAAATCCGGGTACATCGCGATTTACCGTGACCGGTTCTTTTCCGATCTTTTCCACAAAGTCCCGTCCGGCCCGGGCCGAATCTTCCGTTGTGGCCATCCCCTTGACGACTTCAACAACCTGCATCATGGGGACCGGGCTGAAAAAATGCAGTCCCAGAACCTTATCGGCGCGATGGGTCACAGCAGCCAGGTCACTGATGGGTATGGCCGAGGTGTTGCTGGCAAGCAGTGTGTGCGGAGCGCACAATTGATCGAGCTTTTCAAAGACCTCCTGCTTAAGTTCAAGTTGCTCGAAGACCGCTTCGATTGCCAGATCGATGTCTTTGGCTGGACCCAGATCTGTGATCGGGGTAATACGGTCGATTATGGCTTCCTTTTTTTCAGCTAATTTACCTTTTTCGATGAACTTGCCTACCGACCATTCGATGTTTTTGATGGCCTTATCGAGGGCCTCCCGGGAGACATCGTTTAAAAATACGTGGATACCTGCCTGGGCGCACACCTGGGCAATACCGCTTCCCATTAAGCCGGAACCAACGACTAGTACTTTTGTTACCTGCATTGCTTTCCTCCAACGGTTTTGAGCATTTATCAATTTTCTTTTTTAAAAATAAAGTTGATTAAATCCCAAATTTCAAGCACCAAATTCCAAATTACTTTCAAATTCCAAACATGTTTGAATCATTGAAAATTCGAATTTGGATATTGTTTGTTATTTGTGATTTGTTGCTTGGGATTTTCCGAATTAAAGAGCTCAGCTGGACTAAAATATATCACACAAATTCCGTAACATCTTTGGGGGACAGGATGCTATAGACCCAGATATGTTTTCCGCAAGACCTCATCTTGCAGCAATTGTTCACCCGTTCCTTCGGCAATAATCTTGCCGGAAGAAAGGACATAATTACGGGAAGCCATTTTAAAGACCGTGCTGACCTCC